>CAXGVD010000167.1:0-5944 GCA_964012695.1 uncultured Opitutia bacterium | reverse complement strand
AGCGAACGGCCACCGCGCTCCCCGACCTCTTCGACGACCTGGAAGTCCGCCTTTTACGTCCAGGTCTCGGCGGGGACGCCCCCGGCCCTTCCTTCGTGTCCGAGTGGCGAACCCTGCGCCCGCGTCCCGAACTGGCCCGGAGCCGAGAACGCTTGGAGTCCGCTTCCGCTCTCTCCCGGTTCTACCTGGGCAACGGCGTCCACCTCTCCGAACCCCAACCCGCCGCCCGCCTCCTGGTCCTTGCTTTGGACGCCCTTGCCTCCGGCCGTCCTCACACCGTCGTTCTCCTCAAGACTTTCTACCGCTTCGCTCGCATGGAAGGGTACCCGGCCAAGGAGTCCTGGTGGCGATCTCTGCCGCCCGTTGAAGCCAATCTTGCCGCCGAACTGCTCAACAATCCCCTCGAAGCCCTTACCCCGGAAAGCCTGCCCCTTGCCGCTGGTACGCTCGAATCCCTGTGCTGCTGGATCAATGCGGAAACCGACCTCCGTGTCTGAAGGGGAAAGACATCCGCTGAATAGACGGGTCTTCAGGTCGTTTGAGGGCTTGCTTCTGCTCCCCAGGCTTGCCTTGGCTCTTGCCAAAGCTCTGGGGAGTGACTACGAAGCAACGGAACGATGGTGATGTATCGCAAGGATGTCTTGGTGGCGACATCGGGAAAAGGCACTTACGAGTTGACGGACGAAGTGGTTGCGGGCCTGCGTGAGTCGGGCTTTCGGGACGGTTTGGCCTCGGTGTTCGCCCGGCATACCAGTTGCAGCCTCGTACTCATGGAAAACGCAGACCAGAGTGCCCGGGCCGACCTTCACCGTTTCATGGACGACCTCGTTCCGGACGACTACCCCCATTTTACCCACGTCTATGAGGGGCCCGACGACATGCCTTCTCACATCAAGATGGCTCTCACGCGTTCAAGCGAAAACGTGCCGTTCGCGGACGGTCGCCTTCTGCTTGGAACTTGGCAGGGGATTTTTCTTTGGGAGCATCGAGTGGCTCCCCACTCGCGAAAAATCACGCTCACCTACCTCGGAGAATGAAAAACATGATGCACCACCGGGGCTTCGCGCCCGCATTCCTTTTCGGGTTTGCCCTTCTCCCATTAGGCTGGACGGGGTGCGATTCCTCTCAACGGGTTGCTGTGGAGGAGGCCGACCCTTCCTACGAACGCGGACGGGCTCACCTCCGGCATGGCAGAGAGGAGGAGGCCTTGGACGAGTTTCTATCCGTCACGCGCCGCCTCGTGGAGTCTCCCCAGTCCCACCTGGAGGCCGGGCGGCTTTTGATGAAGGTGGAAAACCGTTTCGATCCAGTGTCCGCCATTTACCACTACCGCCGCTTCCTGGAGTTGTCTCCCGACTCCAAGGAGTCCTCTACGGTGGAGCAACTGATCGTTACTGCCGAGCGGGAAATCATCCGAAAACTTCCCGGGGAGCCTTACGCCAACCACTTGGAGACTCTGCGGATCAAGGAGGAAAACCAGCGGCTCGAAAGAGAGATCGCGGACTTACGCGTCCGCCTAGGTCAACCCGTGGGAAGCCTTGCCGACGCCGTTCCGCCGCCGCCTGGTACAGTCGTGCCCGGCTCAGCCCTCCCCCCCGCACCCAACTCCTCTCCGCCCTCGCCTAATCCTTCGCCTGGTCCCGCCACGCAGCAGACCTATGTGGTGCGTCAGGGGGACAGTTTGTACGCGATTAGCCGCAAGTTTTACGGGGATTCCGCCCACATAGACCTCATCTTCAACGCCAATCGCGATGTCCTGCCCGGCAAAAACAGCCTCAAAATCGGTCAGACCCTGCGTATCCCGCCCGTCCCGCGCCGCTGATTGCGCCGCCTTTTCTTCTCGCCGGGCGCATGGCCTACTTCGACCACAACGCCACCACGCCCCCCACAGAGGCAGCACTCGCCGCCTTCGCCTCCGCCCAAGCCGAGGGCTGGCGAAATCCGTCCTCTCCTACTCGTGAAGCCGCCCGGGTTCGAGCCAGACTGGAAGGGGTGAGGGCACGATTCTCAGAGTTGTTTGCGGTGGAGCCTGAAAGCCTCGTTTTCACCTCCGGAGCCACCGAGGCGAACAACGCCGTTTTCGCTCATCTCGCCCGTGATTGCCCAGGCTGCCGCGTCCTACTTTCTCCGGTAGAACACCCTTCCGTCCGGGAGGCAGCCGAGCTTCATTTTCCAGGAAAGGTCGAGTTTTTGGGCGGAGACACGGAGGGCGTGGTGTCTTCCACAGCGCTGGGCGAAGTGTTGGCCGCAGAGCCGCCCGCCCTCGTTTCCGTCATGGCGGCGAATAACGAGACGGGCGTCCTCCAGCCTTGGGCTGCTCTTGCCGCTGTCTGCCGCGAGCATGGGGCGCTCTTTCATTGCGACGCCACACAGTGGGTGGGGAAGCTTCCGCTCGAAGGGCTGGGAGCATGCGATTTCTTCACCGCTTCCGCCCACAAGTTCGGCGGGGTGAAGGGAGTGGGCTTGCTCAAGACGCCGCCTGATCTGCGCTTCCTTGTTGGGGGGGAGCAGGAGACGGGACGCAGGGCAGGCACTGAGAACTATCCCGGCGTGGCCGCAATGCTCGCCGCCTTGGAGGATGCCTTGGCGGCGCTTCCTCTCTCTTCCGATGGTCGAGACGTCTTCGAGAAGACCTTGCCCGCCGTCCTGCCCGGCTTGCGCTTTCTCGGCGCGGAGGCGCCTCGGCTTCCTCATGTCTCCGCCCTCGTCATGCCCACATTTGACAACCTGCGCTGGGTTGGGAAGCTTGAGAAGTTGGGGCACGAGACGTCCACGGGATCCGCCTGTGCTACGGGCAAGGCGGGGGTCTCTCCCGCCGCGCTTGCCTCGGGTCTATCCAAGGAGGAAGCTGGTCGGGTGGTGCGCGTCAGCGGTTCCCGTCTAACCGGTTTTCGGGACTGGAATGACTTGTCCCGGGCCTTCCTACAGGCCCACGACGAGTTGGAATCCCCCTCCGGGAGCGAGGGCTTTGAGATACTTTCTGTGTGAAGTTCGTCGTGCGTTTGCTCGCCCTCAACTTGGAGAATTTCCGCAACGTCAAGGAGGCTCGGCTGAGCTTCGAGGCGCCTCGCGTGTTCTTGCTTGGCCCCAACGGGCAAGGGAAGACGAACCTGCTTGAGGCCATCGGCTTCGCGGGTGTCCTGCGGTCCTTCCGTACGGGCGGAGCGGACGCCTTGGTTCGGCGCGAGGCCCGGGAGGCTCGTCTTTTCTATCGCTTCGCACCTTCGGAGGCTGAGGAGGCTGAGGTGTTGCTGGGCCTCGACGCCAAGAAAGCCAAGACGGTGGAAGTGGATGGCGAGAAGATTTCTAGATTGAGCGACTACTTGGGCCGTTTCCCTTCCGTTGCCCTGTCCTCGCGGGATTTTCGCGTATTGCGGGACGGGCCGGGCGAGCGCCGCCGGTGGCTGGACGTCTCCCTGTCCACCGCTTCTGGTCGGTATTTCGAGGCCCTACGGACTTATCACCGTTCCCTTAAGGAGAGAAACGCCTTGCTTAAGCGCGGCGGGGCGGACGCCGAGCTGGACGCCTTCGAGGCGAGTATGGTTCCCGCCGCCGCCGATGTCATGCGTCTGCGTCGAGCAAGCTTGCCTCGACTCGCCGCCATCCTTGCCGAGAAGTACGCCTTACTTAGCGATTCTCGGGAACAAGCTTCCCTTCGTTATTTGCCCGACCTAGAGGCGACCGATCCAGGGGGTATTGCCGAGCGAATGGTCGCCTCCCGCGAGGGCGACCGTCTCGTGGGTTCGACGCGTCGGGGCCCTCATCGGGACGACTTTCGATTTCTCCTCGACGAACAGGACGCTCGCCATCACGCCTCCGAAGGCCAGCAACGCGGTCTCGTCCTGGCCTTGCGCTTGGCTGAATACGCACACCTGAGCGAGGCACGCTCCGTCGTCCCCCTCCTCCTCGTGGACGACGCCCTCGGCGAACTGGACGCGGCCCGCAAGGCCAACTTTCGCCGCCTCCTGCCCGAGGAGTCCCAAGTCTTCGGGGCCGGCACCGCACCACCGTCTGACCATGGCGATTCCTCCCCCTGGCAAACCTTCCAAGTGAACGCCGGCTCCTTTCAACCAAGCTGATTTCTCCTTTCTCCGCGCATCTCTTCTGATGGAACAACTCACTGCTACGCACTGGGCTCTCCTCGCCTCCGGCGCCCTCATCATGGGGATGAGCAAAGGCGGACTGCCCGGAGCGGGAAACCTCACCGTGGCCATATACGCCCTGACCTTGGAGGACGCCTTGGGCCCGCAGGGAGTTCCCCTTTCCGTTGGCCTGCTTCTGCCCGTCTTGATTTCCGCGGACATTGCGGCCACCTTTGTGTATCGACGCCACGCGGAGTGGAAGTACGTCGTGCGTCTCCTTCCCTTCTTTCTTGTAGGGATTTTTCTGGGGTGGAGAATCTTCGGCTACTTCCAGGTGGATGAGGGCAGGGTGGAGGCGCTGAAGATCGCCATCGGCACCATTCTCCTCTCCATGACCGCCCTGCACTTCCTCATGAAGTGGAGGCGTCAAAAACGCGAAAACGTAGAGAAAACCTGCGATGATGCGGGCCCCCAAGCTCCTGGGGGGCTCGCGCTAGGGGCTTTTCTCGGGTTGCTTGGCGGGGTGGCCACCATGCTGGCCAACGCGGCGGGTCCCGTGGCCCAGCTGTATCTACTCGCCATGGCCTTGCCCAAGTACGCCTTCATCGGTACTTCCGCCTGGCTATTTCTAATCGTGAACGTGTCCAAAGTGCCCTTTATGATGGATCTGGAAATCATCACGTTGGAGTCCATGTCCGTCTCCTGGTGGATGTTTATCCCCGCCGTATTCGGGGCCTGCGTGGCTCCGAGCGTGGTTCGTTACCTGAACCAGAAACTGTTCGAGGCCTTGGTTTGGTTTTTTATCGTCTTGGCTGGCCTCCGAATGGTTTTCTAGAAGGCTGATGTCCAAGAGCGCGCGCAAACTGTGGGCCGATCACCTTGCGGGAAAAGGCAAGGCCGCCAACACGCCGGATCCCGCCATACTGCTCAAAAAACGGCCCTATGAAGGCCGTATCCTAGGGATCGACCCTAGCCTGCGGGGAACCGGGTTGGCCGTGTTGGAGTGTCGGCCAGTCGAAAACTATCGTCTCCTTGCCTCACAAACCTTGAAGCTGACGCCGAAAGTCTCCTCCGTCGATTGCTTGGGACATATCCACCAAGCCGTGGCCGAAATGGCGGAGAAGTGGAAGCCCCGTCATGTTTCCTGCGAGGAGACAATTTACGTGCAGAACTTCAAGACCGCCCAAATCATGGGGGCAGCCCGAGGCGCCGCCCTCAGCGCTGCCGCTTTGCACGGGTTGCCCGTTCACGATTACGCACCCTTGCGTGTGAAGCAGGCCGTCGTCGGCTTCGTACGAGCGAGTAAGGAGCAACTCGCCCGCACCATCGCCCAAATACTGTCCTTGCCCGAAGCCCTTCCCTACGACGAGTCCGACGCCTTAGCTCTCGCCCTCTGCCACGCCATGACTTGGACGGGGGAGTAGCAAACCCGACCCGAATGCGCCGTTGAAAGGTTTAGAGACGCGGTCAAGGTGGTTCGGCTTTGTTGGGTCTCGCCTCCTTCTCATTCTTCGACCAAGATAGAGAACTTGTTCTTTCTCGATTTCAATAAGGGCTGCTAATCGTTGAACCGTGGAGCCTGAAGCGTTCATTTGCAGAACGATGTCTCTGCGTTCTTCCCAGCCACCCTCTTCGATGAGTTACTAAGCAAGCGTAGTCATGGCGTTATCTCCTTTGTGCTTAGTTTCGAATTCCTTGACCTTATTAAATAATAATTTCTTGTTTAACCGATCCATCGATGCGGCAGAGGTTTAAGAAGACGATTCGGGCGACGCTCTAGTGAGCGTAGGGCCGCACTAAGCCCGACTCTTCTCAGGGAAGTCCGAATAGGTTGCTGGCGAAGTATTCGTATGGGAGGTGAA
>CAXGVD010000166.1:0-5945 GCA_964012695.1 uncultured Opitutia bacterium | reverse complement strand
GGGAACCTCAGGCTTGTCCGAATCGTAACGAGCAAGGAAGTTTCGGGAACTCGCGAAGACGCGGTCGCCCGCGCCCTGCAAGGCCACGAGCCCGATGCCCACGTCGGGAATACCTGCGGATGAGGACCAAATCCTCCCTGCGGGCAAACGCAGGTTTCTCACCTTCCATTCCGCCAAGGTAAGGGGCTTCGCCCCCGCCGTTTCCTTAACGTCTCGAAGCAAGCGTTCGCGCAGCTCACGGGCCGTCAGATCGCCCCCAGGCCACGGAAAGGTTTCGTCCTCGTGAACATGAGCGAAGGTGGACTCGGCGACAATCTCTCCCGCCGGCAGGGAAAGCCAAAGGCCCACGCGGGCGGAGCGGAGAAGCTCGGCATCGACGGAATGGTCGAGCAGGTCTCGAAAAGCCCGGCGGGCCGCTTGGGTTCGCCCCGCGTCCAATTCTTTACGGGCATACGCATGGAGAATCCAGTGGGCGCTCGCGGCCCAAGGAAAGCGCCGGAATAAAGCGAGGCTTCGTTCTTGGCTCAAGGTCTCGCCACTGGCGAGTCTGTCCCGGCACTCCTCCTCCTGGAGTTTTCGGAGGGCGAGCAATTGCTTCGGCTTCAAGGCTTTCAGGGCGTCGTCCAGAACACACCATGTACGGGCGCTTCCAGAACCATCGCGCCGAATAAGGAAAGCTAAACCGGAGTTCGCCGCCGCAGCCTCCCGAATCCACGCGTCCAAACCCTCTTCCGCTTCATCCAAGTTTCCCGCGAGCAACTGGCCCCAAGGATGACTTTCGCCCTCTTTCGTCATTTCCGACAACCACGGCTGATTCGCGGGAAGAGGCGCGGAAGGCGCCTGCAAAAGCCTGCGGGAGAATCCATCCAGTTCTCTCATGCGGTCGGCCACGCCCTCCGCGACGGGACTGACACCCGCTCTCTCAAGCCGGCGATTCAAGTCCGCCCGTAAAGCCTCAAATTTCGGCGAACCCGTGATGGCGTGCAGTTTGGCTCGGGACCAAAGCCATTCAAGGCCGTTGTCGTTGGCCGCCGTCAACTCGTCAGCCAATCGCAGGGCGTCTGCAAAACGTCCCTGCTCCAAGCGCAGGAAGAGGAGCAGCAGATTAGCGTCGGTCAGGGCGGGGTGGTCCTCAGGCAGACGACCTGCCTTCCTCAAGGAGCGCAGGCGAAGGGGGGCTGCGTCCGACAAGTTCTCCATGGGCGTGAGCGGATAATGCCCAGCCCACCGACGCAGGGTTTCAAGGAGCTTGTCGCGGGTGTGCAGGTAAACGGGACCGTCGTCGGAAAACCTCTTCGTTTCGAGGTAAGCCTCGTGGATGAACCCCGAAATCAATTCCCGCGTCTTCTCTTCGTCCTTACGGCAAACGCTTCTCAAGTGCCTCGGGATGCCCGCGTCCGGCCAATCTTCGGACACCAGCTCCAAGTATTCGGCGAGGCAGATCCTCCACAAAGCCTCCGTCGCTAAGGCCACCTCGCCCGGCCGGGCTTCCACGAGTTCGTTGAGCCTTTCGACACCCAGAGAAAAGTCGCCTTCCGCAATCGCCTTCTCCGCAGGCGTGAACAGCGGTTCATACTCTTCGGGAAGATCGGCGCCCGCGGATCTCGCGACCACGGGAGCCAAGCCCAAGAAGACGAACGGAAACGCTTTCGAGAGCATCCTCGCGTCTCCGGGTCACGGCCTCGCGGGCGCGAGTTCAGGTTCGGGTTTCGGAGGTAGGGGAAAGGTCAGGCCCGAGGCCCGCTGGTCCGCCTTTTCATCCATTAAGCGCATTTTCAACCACCAACTACCTCCCGATGTCGAGGTCTTGACAAGCACCCGATTCTTCCCCTCCCGGAGATGCAAAACGACGTGCTTCACCGCCCGTTCGTCGGTTTCCGTTTCCTCCAGCAAGGCCACCTCCTCGCCGTTCAGGCGGATGCTCTGAAACAACCTCCTGCCAACTTCCACGGCGGCCCGCACGCGCCCCTCCGACTCGGCATCCAAGTCCACCTTGGCGTAGGCTACAGCATTCTTTACGGGGACGGGCATGTGAGCCGCCACGTGCACGGCTCCCGCCACGCCCTCAGTGGCGGCGTCCAACCAATTCAGCTTCAGGACACGGTTCCCGTGCCCTCCCCCGAACTCCCAACGGTAGTCGGCGGAGTAGGTCGCGTTGTCCTCGTGCGTCTCGGGCGGATAGACCGTGGCAAACCCAGCGTTTTTACCATCGTTGATAAAAGGACCCACGATTTTCCAATACCCTACGTAGCCCTGCGCCGCCGCCACCTCCGGAGCCCGTTTCCAGCCGCCCAGCTCGAACAGCGCCTTGGCGGCGGCATTTCGAGTGACGGGCGGGTCCGCCGCAAGAACGTCCTCCAAGGCCAACAAGGCTGCGGAGAAATCTTCCGGAGCACCGCGGTCGGCCAACAGGTCGAAGGAGGCCAAGCGCACCTCCAGATCATCGCTAAGAAAAGAAGGAGCGAGAAAGGCCAGCAAACCTTCCGTCGGATTGTCGTTCGGGTCCGCCCGCCGCAGGCTTTCCAAAGCCGCCCGAGCTATCAGCGGGTTTTCGTCTCCTACGTGTTCGCGGAACAAGGCGAAGAGCCCTTTTCCCGAACTCAAGCCACGGCAACGTACAGCCAAGGCCCGCGTCTCGTCGTCCTCATCCGCCAAGTGCTCAGTGAAAAAGGAATCGTAGCGCGACGCGTCAATCTTACCAAGTGCCGCCAGCCCGGAGCGGACAATGCCCGGGGACAGGTCGTCCCGGGACGACCAAGTTCGAGCCAGTGCGTCGCCCAGTTCGGGCGTCGGGCAGACCTCCGCCGCCAAGGTGGCGAGGTTGCCCAAGTGAGTGGAAGCATCAACCCCCAGCAAGGCCAGCAAAGCCTCGGACAGAACGGCTTGATCGCGTTCGCCTAACAACTCGCGTCCGGATCGAAAGGCCGCCTCGCCCGGCGCATGCCGTACGGTCAACCGAGCCAGAAGCGGAACCGCCCGATCATCCGCAGCGGACAAGGCTTCCACCACCGACCGGCGAAAACGTCCACCCTCCTCGCCCCCCTCGAACAACTCCTCTAATCGAGTCAAGGCGTCCTCCGAACCGATGTGGGCAAGAGCCCGCAAAAGATCTCCGGACACTGGACCGTCCTCCAGTTTAGTCAAGCTGTCCACCACGGGCCACGCCTTCTCGGGAAAGTAGCTCGCATACAACGAAGCGGCTAGAGAGCGAACCGACAGTTCCTCGTCGGCAAGCAGTTTCTCCGCTATGGGAGCGGACACCTCCACCCCCAGCAGAGCGAGGGTCTCCAAGGCGGCACGCCTCAAAACCGGATCCTCGTTCTCCGAGGCGCTCCGGGCGATGGCGACCACGCCCTCTCCACGAGCCAAAGCCAAAGCGTGCATGGCCCGCCCCCGCAACCATGCACTCTTCCCGTTCCGGAACAACCGCTCGATTTCGGGAACCGCTTCCTCCACCTTCCAATTCCCCAAACCATGAAGCGCCTCAGCCTGCAATATCCAGTCGTCGGAGGACAACTGTCGTATCCACAAATGAACCTGCAAAGGCGAGGGCGAGGGCTCGTCCGCGAAGGAAACCGAAAACAACCCAAGGAACCCCGCAACGACTACCGCCGCCCCCCGAACGAGAACGCAGACCGGAAAAGCGGACCGTTCCATCAGGCTCAAAGTAGACTACCGTTGGTAGATGGGGAGGAAGCGGTAGGGAACCCCAAGGATGAGGATTGCCATGGCGGTGGAGTAGGTTTCGCCTTCCTTGATGGACCAGCTTCCGTTGGAACGTTGCTTAGTGAGGAGAGATTGGGAGATTTTTTCGTAGTAGGGGTTAAAGTCGTCTTTTCCGGATTGGTACATGCACTGAATGGCGTAGTAGTTGGCGTAGAGGAAGTGAGAACCGCCAGTGAACTTCTGCTCGGGATAACTGCGGAGGAACTTGCGGCCGCGTTCCACGGCTGGGTGGTCGCGTTGGCCGCACATGATGAGGGACATTACGCCGGCGGCGGAACGGGCGTAACCCGGCCCACTGGGACCGCTGTAGCCGAAGCCGCCACTGGTTTCGTCTTGGCAATAAAGGACGTACTTGACGGCGTTTTGTAGGGTTTTGTCGGGTACGGAGATGCCTGCTTCCTTGGCAGAGTTGAGGGCCACGGTCTGCATGACCGTCATGGAGATGTCGGCGTCGCGGGGCTCAGGGTTGTATCTCCAACCACCTTGGTGATTTTGAGAATGGATGGTTATGGCAACGGCTCGCTTGAGGGTGTTTCGGACGTCGGGGTTAGGGCTTTGTCCCCATGCTTCAGAGAGGGCGAGGATGGCGAGTCCGTGTTCGTACATACCACCGTGGTGGTTGGGCGTGCCAAGGTATCCGGCGTGTCCGCGCTTGCCGACGTTCACGATGTAGGCGATGGCCCGGTCCATGTGTCCGCCGTAGGCGCCGCGGGAGGGAACGTGGCCTTGAAGCATGAAGGCCATGAGAGCGAGGGAGGTGTCCGCAACGGGGTGTTGACGCCCCCAGCTTCCGTCTTGGTTTTGAGTTTTGGAAAGGTATTCGAGACCGGAACTGATGGAGTCGTGGACTTCCTTGGAGAGGCGGGTCTTACCGATTTGTTGGGTAGGCGGGCCTTCGTTTTGGCCGAAGGAGACCGCCGAGGAGAAGAACCAGTAAACCAAACCGATGAGTAAGCGCCGAGGAAGCGAGTACGCCTGAAAGCCGTTATTCCGCAAGAACTTCATAGTAGTCAGCGACTTGTTGTCTGAATTCGGGGGGCAGTTGTTGGACATACTTTTGGATGGCGGTGGCGCGCCTCCTCCGCTCAAGGGTCTGGATGGACATGGCGGTACGTTTCACCACATGGTTCACCTTGACGGTAGTGGAGGAGTAGCCGGTTGAGTCTATGGCGGGGTCGTCGGGAAGGACGCCGGGAGGTGCCGGAGCGAAGGAACCGGGAACGGGCGTGCCCTGCCCGGGAACGGAACTTGGCGGGCCGATTCCAGGAGCGCCTTGCCCGGGAGCCGGAGCACCCGCGCCCGGAGCGGGGGCACCTGCGCCGGGAGCGGGAGCGCCAGCCCCTTCCGAGGGGAAACCTCCGTCCGAAGGAAAGCCGGACTCGGCAGGGAACCCGTCCGAGAAGGAATCCCCGAAGGTGTCAGCAGGAAAGGCGTCGGCGAAGGAATCGTCCGCAAAGGAGTCCATGGGATCGGCGAAAGAATCGAGGGGAGGATCGGAGAAGGAGTCCGCGAACCCTGGGTCGGCAGCGGCCGCCGCAGCCGCCGCTGCGATGTCCGCCTCCAGCTGGGAGATGGCGTCCTGAAGGGCGTTAATAGCGGTTTCCTGGGAGGCCAAGGTGTCGTCGAAACTGTCGTCGCCCAGAGCGTCGGCGGCGGCGTCCATGGCGTCGGAAGCTTCATTCACGGCGTCGCTTGGGGGCTCGCCGGCAAGGGCGTCGTCGAGATCCTTGTTAAGGTCAAGTTGGTCGGCCTGGAGGTCGGAAGCGTTGGGGAGTTCCTTGCCGTCTTCCTCGACCTCTTCCTTGAGTTCGACCTGGTCGGCGAGGATGCGTTTCAATTCCTCCAAGACGTCTTCCTTGGAGGCAATTTCGTTCTCGTCCTCGGCAAGGACGCGCTCGACTTCCTTGAGGATTTCCACGGCGGACTCCTGGCCGCGGGCGGCCCGCACGACAGGCGGATCCTCTTCTGCGGTTCCCGAGTCGTCAAGGTTGGCGGAGAGGCGGACGTTGGTGAGGACGGAGCGGAGGATTGAATCGGGCTTGCGTTCGTCCAGAATCTCCAGGGCGTTGTCGAAGCGCCGGGAGAGGGAGGCGTCGGTGGCGTTTTCAGCGGCGCCTTCGAGCAGGCGGGTGAACACCTTTAGTTCCTCCAATACCTCGTTCTGAGCCCGGAGGACGCGAGTTTGGTCAGCGGCGGCGACGTCGGGTCCGAGGATGAAG
>CAXGVD010000165.1:0-5956 GCA_964012695.1 uncultured Opitutia bacterium | reverse complement strand
CCCGGGCCGCAAAACGCGTCGAGCGCGGCGCATCCTCCGCCAGCACGATTTCCGCGCGGACCTCGCCATTCTTGACGATGAACGGGGCGGCCCCGGCAATCGCCGGCAACAGCAAGACGAGAAGCGTCCACGACGTCCCGCGGGCAAGTACGAGAAGGACGCGAGGAAAAGCTAGACGGGAGAATCTCATGGGAAACGTTTGGCTAAGGCGCCTTCGCCAAGCCGTCGACACCTTTTGGCTCTCCTCCGGGCTTTCTTGTATGGAATCAATCGAAGCTTGCGGGAACGGGATTTGCCGGGAAGTTAGGCAACATGAAACGAATCTTTTGCGCCCTTTTTTTGAGTTTGGCCGCGTGGACCGCTTCCTTGGCCAAAGAGTTGAAGCTCGGGATGATCGGACTGGATACCTCCCACGTCGTCGCCTTCACCAAAATCCTGAACGACCCCAAGGCCAAGGGACACGTGAAGGGAGCCAAGGTAATCGCCGCCTTCAAGGGAGGCAGCCCGGACGTCAAGGCCAGCTACGAGCGCATCGACCGCTTCACAAAAACCCTCGTCGAGTCCTACGGCGTTAAGCTGTACCCAACCATCGAGCAATTGTGCGAGCAGGTGGACGCCGTGCTTCTGGAGAGCGTGGACGGCCGCCCCCACCTCACCCAGGCCCGCCCCGTCATCCTGGCGGGCAAACCGCTATTCATAGACAAGCCGCTGGCCGGCTCCTTCAAGGACGCCGTGGAAATCTATAGGCTCGCAGCCAAACACAAGGTGCCCGTCTTCAGCTCCTCCTCCCTGCGCTGGGGCCGCGGATCGCAAGCCGTCCGCAACGGCTCCATCGGCAAGGTCACCCATTGCCAAACCCACAGCCCCTGCTCCATCGAACCCCACCACCCCGACCTATATTGGTACGGAATCCACGGCGTGGAGTCCCTCTTCACGGTCATGGGGACGGGGTGCAAAACCGTACGCCGGGGAAAGACCCCGGACGGCCTCATCGAGGTCACGGGCACTTGGGCCGGAGGCCGTACCGGCGTGTTCCGGGAAGGAAAAGGCTACGGCGGCGAAGCCAAGGGCGAAAAGGGCACCGCTCCCGTGGGAGGCTACGACGGCTACGCCCCCATGATCGCAGACGTCGTCAAATTCTTCCAAACGGGTGTCCCGCCCGTCACCCCCCGAGAAACCCTGGAAATCTACGCCTTCATGACCGCCGCCGACGAAAGCAAGCGCCAAGACGGAAAAACGGTTCCCTTGCCCGAGATTCCCGACTTCCGCTAAGGCCACCAGCCT
Source organism: uncultured Opitutia bacterium (assembly GCA_964012695.1). Taxonomy (GTDB): domain Bacteria; phylum Verrucomicrobiota; class Verrucomicrobiia; order Opitutales; family Seribacteraceae; genus CAXGVD01. Next base: position 4,672 of record CAXGVD010000165.1, on the reverse strand, counting down.
TTCCCCGTCAGGCCTGAGCAACTGCCATAGGCAAACTCACAGGCAGGGTATAAGTCTTATGGGGCCTGGAGCCCCAAACCCAAACGAAGGGTTGGCTCCTCAGGCAACGAGGGAGGCGAGGACGGTTCTTTTCCCTCGGAAGGGCCGGCGGCCGTGCATGGCGGTGAAGTTGTCCACTATGGCGAGGTCGCCGGGACGCCAAGGAAGGTCGTAGGTGTGGGCGGTGGCTAGTTCGGAGGCGGCGGCCACGTCGGCGGGGTCGAGAGAGGAGCCGTCGCCGAAGGTGATGGCCTTGCGGGGATCGTTACGAGCGTCCTTCCAGCCGTTGAAGGCTGCGATGAGCTGGTTGAAGAAACTGCGGCGCCCGTCGCCGAGATCACGAGTGGCGGGAAGTACGGGAGTGGTGGCACGAAGGTCGCCGTCGGGTTTCCATTCCCAGGAGTAGCCGAGCTCGGTCATGCGGGCCTCAGCGGCTTCCCGGGTATCGGAGCTGAAGGTGCTGCCCCAGCTTCGGCCCATGCCGGAGGCCTTGTCCGCTTCGGCGGGCATGACGTTGGTGTAGCGCAGGCCTTTGTCGAGGCAGGCGGAGGCGAAACGGGGACGTGTTTCGAGGAGGCGTTCCCAGAGAAGGTCCGAGCGGCAAACGGGAGTGGCGCCGCCTTCCTCGGGGGCGGCGAGGCAACAAAAGAAAAGTTTGCTCGGGAAGACCGGGGTCTGGGCCATTTCGTGGTGAAGGAAGATGGTGACCTCGGGCGGGGCTTCGTTGGCTGAGAAGATGCGGGGAGTATAATTGAGGCGATAGGCGTTGGAGAGGGAATCCTCGTAGGGGAAGTTGGGGAAGCCGAAGGCGGTTACGACGGCGTCGAAATCCTCGGGCGTTTCCAAAGGCAAGCCTCGCAGGAGGACGGCTCCGGTGGCGGCGGCGAGGTCGGCTAGTTCCTCGGCTTGGGCGGCCAGCCACTTACGGGCGTCGGCAAGCGAACCCGTCCGGACCTCGAAGGCGGCGGGGTACGGAACGTCGTCTGCCTCTGGCCTGCCGGGAAGGTGAAGCGAGGTGGCCTGAGTCTCCACGGTATTGGGGAGAGGGTCGTGGCGAACGGTTCAGCTTCTCGGAGCGGCGATACAGCGGAGGGCTTCGTGGGTGCGAATGAACAGCTCGCCACCGGCTACGGCGATTGAGGAGTTCGTGCGTTCCCCGAGTTCGTTCAGGCCAAGGCTTTCGAACTTGTCGGGCGAAGCCTTGAAAAGGGCTGTTTCTCCAGATTGGCTCAAGGTGTAAATACGGTCTCCCGCCAAGAGCAAAGAGCCCCATGAGTTGGCTTGGCCGGGGAGTCGGGCCTTCCACTTGGTTGCGCCCGTCTCGAATTCCAAGCAGTAAACGATGCCGCCGGAGTCGTGAAAATAGAGGTGGCCGCCCTTGGCCACGCCCGTGCCGATGCCGCCGTGGTGGCGAATTTCCTGCCAGAGACGTTTGCCCGTGACGTTGCCGGCGCCGCCCGCACGCACGCCGATGGAATTTCCGTAGTAGCCGCCCATGGCCACCACCGTTTCGCCGTGCAGGAGGGGCGAGGTGTAGACCAGTGGGTTTAGGCCGCCGCAGGTCCAGAGCACCTTGCCCGTCTTGGGGTCGAAGGCTTTGATTTCCATGGGGAAGCTCATGATGAGTTCGTCCCGGTCGCCCACCTTGACGAGAATGGGCGTGCTGAAGGAGCCAATGATGCCGCCGTTGGATTGGCCACGAAAACCGTCCGTGCGCTTGCCGGGTTCCCATTTGGGCTCGTCGAACTTCCAAACGGTTTTCCCCGTCTTCTTGTCCAAGGCCACCAGGCAAGCGCCCTTGCCGGGTCCGTGGTAGTGGATGCAGAGGTCTCCGTAGAGGAGGGGCGAACTGCCGTAGCCCCAGACGTGGTCGATGCTTCCGAGTTCGCGGCGCCACAGCTCGCGGCCTTGCGCGGTGTAGGCATACAAACCCGCGGAACCGTAAGCAGCGATGACAATTTCGCCGTCCGTGGCGGGTGAGGAGGAGCAAAAGTGGTTCGTCCGGTGGGTCCGTTCCTTGGCGACGTACTCGATGGATTTCTCCCAGAGGCGCTTGCCCGTAGCCAGGTCGAAGCAAAGGAGAGCGCGTCGCTGTTTCTCGGAGTAGGGCTGAGTGAGGAAGATGCGGTCGCCCGAGACGACGGGGGTGGAATTCCCCGGTTCTGGCAGGTCCACCTTCCACTTCACGTTCTTTTCCTTCCCCCACTCGGTGGGCAAATCGGTCTCGGAGGTGACACCCGAACCCGCAAGGTCGCCGCGCCAAAAAGGCCAGTCCGCAAAAGCCGCGGTAGCAAACAGGAAGAACAAAGAGCAAACGCCGGCGATTTTTTTCATACCCGCAGTGTGGCGAAAGCTTCGCGAAGGGGCCACAACTTTCGACGGCGCACGCACGCACAGAAGCGGTGGGGCGGGAATCACAACGACCTATGACGAAGCGACAAACGACGAAAGAAGCCGCCAAGCCGAATTCCGAAACTCGGAAATCCGCGCGCAATGGAGGTCGCCGGCCCGGCTACGATTTTCTGCGACGATGGTTCATCCATATGAACAACATTCTTAAAGCCCAATTTCCTGAATATTTCAAACGTGTTGGCATTGAAGCAAGCTTCTCCAGGTCATCGCGTTGAGATTCCGCCAACTGAAGATAAAGCGAAATTAGTGCGGTAAACATCCTTCGCCTTCGCTTGCTGCGGGCCGAAGTTTTATCTTTGAGGGAGGCATCTCGACCAAGTCAATCAGGTGACGGAGCTTCTCGAGTAAATGACCATTATCGGTCAATTGATGAGGCTTCTCACTGCCCTAGCCCGAATTCCTTACGGCTACAGGAGTTCCCTGACGGGAGAGCCTTCTGGCAGCATTTTCATTCTTCGGCCCTTGGCCAGCACTTCTTCGGTTGGGTCGAGTCCGAGGACGTGGTAGACCGTTGCGGCAAAGTCGGAAACTGAAACCGGACGCTCTGTCGGAGTAGCCGCGTACTTGTCGCTCGCGCCCACAACCATTCCGGTCTTCACGCCGCCGCCGCCCATGGTTAGGCTGAAGCAGTTCGACCAGTGGTCGCGGCCTGGACCCCGCTTGTTCTGATTGAGCTTGGGGGTGCGTCCGAACTCGCCTGCCGTAATTACCAGCGTGGTGTCGAGCATGCCCCGCTGGTCCAGGTCGTTGAGCAGGGTTGAATAGGCAGCATCGTAGATCGGCAGCTGTTTGTCGAGGTGGGGGAAGATTCCCCAGTGGTGGTCCCATGCGTAGATTCCCGTGTCCACGTAGCCTTGGATCGTTACGAAGCGGACGCCCGCCTCGATGAGGCGGCGGGCCAGGAGCATGCCCTGGCCGACCCGATTGCGTCCATAGGCATCACGGAGCTTGGCGGGCTCCTTGGACAGGTCGAACGCCTTCTTGGCCTTGGTCGAGGTGGCCAGGCCCAGTGCCTGTTCCGTGAATCGGTCCTGGGTACGGGCGAATTCGAGCTGCTTTTCCTGCCGTGCCTGAAAGCGGTCCAGGGAGCGGAGCAGATGCGTCCGCCCGCCGAGTCGGCTGACATCGACGTCTTCGGCCAGCTCGAAGGTGTCCAGGGAAAAGTCCGGGGAGTCCACGTCCTCCTTGATGAGAAAAGGGTCGTAGGTACTGCCGAGGTACCCACCGTAGCCGGGAGCGCTGTGCCTAGGGTGCTTCATGTCACCGAGGTGGACAAAGGGTGGCACGGGGGCCACTTGCTTTTGTTGCCTGCAGAGCACGGCGCCGATTCCGGGGGCCTGCATGTTCTTGTCCCTGGGGCTTCCGCACATGATGTCGACGTCGCCGGCACCGTGGTCGTTGGCGTAAGACTGCATAGAGCGGATGAGTGAAAACTTGTCGGCGCAACGGCTGAGCCTGGGCAACATGCTGCTGAGCTGGATGCCTGGTACGTTGGTCGGCATTGGACGGTACTTGCCGCGTATTTCACTGGGTGCGTCCGGCTTCATGTCGTACATGTCGAGCTGGCTGGCTCCACCTTGCAGGAACATGAAGATGACGTTGATCTGCTTGTCGGTGCCCGTGCCCGGGGGACTGGCGGCAAGAATCTGCGGCAAGGAGATGCCCAGCGGGGAAATGGCCCCGAGGGCGAGCCCGCCCATCTGGAAGCATCTTCGTCGATTCATTATCGGATGGTCACCGTTAGAAGTGTCTTGTTCAAGCGTGAAAATGGATCACCATCAAAGTTTGCCCGACAGAACTTGGGGTATCGGTATTCACGCACATTTCTGGCAGCAGACTGGCCCTGAGAATGTGCGCGTTACGGGAAGGCCTTCCGCATCTGTAGCATATTTCGCGGTTTCCCAAAAATCCCGTGAGAAATCCGGGCTGGAGATTATCAGCAGCGACTACTTCAATTGGCGGATCATCAGTCGGAAGCCGACGTATTCAGAGGTGTAGGGGAATGTTTGGGTGGGCTTCCGGGGATGGCTGGGTGGTGCTTTCCTGAGTCCGGCCTTGAGGTACTCTTGGGGACTTACCCAGGACCCTCCCCGAAGCTCGCCGGTTTCGGTCTGTTCCCAGACATTGCCATATACATCGTGCAGTCCCCAGGGGTTCGGGGTGAAACTGCCGACTGGGGCAAGCCGGGCGAAACCATCGTCCAATTCCGATGCGGATGAGG
>CAXGVD010000164.1:0-5983 GCA_964012695.1 uncultured Opitutia bacterium | reverse complement strand
GACCCGATTCGCGACGTTCCGCTCTCCTTCGAGGACTGCGAGCGCCGCATCTTCGGTCTGCAATACCACCCGGAGTCCTTCCTCACGCCCCAGGGCGAAGCCATTCTCGCTAACCTGATGAAGGCTGCCCGCCTGGCCTGAGGGCGTTTTTCATTCCATTCCGTGAACGAATCAGTGCTAAGCGAAACACCCTCTTCTTCTGCCGCCCCATGGGGGCGTCGCGGCGCCTTCACCACCATACGGGTGGAGGGGAGTCCGCCCCGCCTTCTTTTCCTCGATGAACATTTGGGCAGGCTGTTTCACTCCGCCAATTTACTTGGGTTATCTCCCTCCTTGTCCTGCGAACGCATACAGCAGGAGGTCATGACTCTTGTTACGTCGGTTCCCCTCCCCTCGCCCTTCTTGTTGCGGGTCTGCTTGTTCGAAGGCGAATACAGTATGGATTGCCGTCCCGGCTTACCCGCGCAAACAGGCCTTTCCGGGCGTATCCTGCGACACGCCCGATCGCACCCCGAAGCCAAAACCACAGAGGACGCCATTCCCTACTCGATGTTGGCCGAAATGGACTTATCCAAGGAAGATCTGCTCCTCGTCCATCCCGAAACCGAGCGCCTGCTCGAATCCGCTACCGCCAACCTGATTTTTGCCAAGGATGACCTCCTCGTGATTCCTGAGGGAAACGTTTTGCCCGGCCTGACACTCGACGCCGTTCTCGCAAGCCTCTGTGGAAACCCCCGCTTCCGCATCGAACGATGCAGCCCGCGAATGGACGAATCGGACGCCTTCGACGAAATCCTCGCCTGCGGAAGCGGGCGTGAAGTTTCCGCCTTTTGCGCAATACCCGAACTCGAATGGCGAAATAGATCCGTCACTGCCTTCGACGCTCTTTCGCGGGCCTACGCCACCTACAAGAAGGAACGACATGCCTGAACTCTCCTTGAACGGGAATATCTTTTCTGTCCGCTACCCAGCGGTAATGGGTATACTGAACGTCACGCCCGATTCCTTCAGCGACGGCGGGCGTCACTTTTCCGTTGAGGCCGCCGTGGAACGCGCCGGCAAAATGCGTGAGGAGGGCGCCCTCTTTCTGGACGTGGGCGGGGAAAGCACCCGACCAGGAAGCGACTCAGTGACCGTGGAAGAGGAACTGCGGCGCGTCCTGCCCGTCATCGAGGCTCTTCCCAAAGACGACTTTATCCTTTCAGTCGACACCACAAAGCCCGAAGTGGCAGAAGCCGCACTCGCCGCTGGAGCCCACGTCCTGAACGATGTCTCGGGTGTCCTATCTCCCGAACGCATCGCGCTCGCCGAAAAGCACGGGGCGGGCTATGTCTTTATGCACGCCCAAGGGGTCCCCAAGACCATGCAGGAAGCCCCGAGTTACGAGGATGAGCTGAGCGAAGTGCGGGCCTTCTTCGAGGAAGCGGCAGAGGAAGTAGCGGAACGCGCCCTCCCCGCCCTGTGGTTGGACCCCGGTATCGGTTTCGGCAAGACGCTCTCGCACAACCTTACCCTGATGCGTCGTCTAGACGACCTGCTCGACGAACGCTGGGAACTACTCGTCGGTGCGTCCCGCAAGTCCTGGGTGCATCATCTTTGCGGCAACGCATCCGACCCCGGAGAGCGATTGGGCGGTTCCCTTGCGGCGGCGTTTCGGCTTGCCGAAAAAGGCGCCGCCGTTATTCGCGTTCACGATGTTGCCGAAACCGTCCAAGCTCTGAAGGTCTTAGAGGCTCTGCGTAACGGTTGAGGCGCTTTTCCGTCGTGGCTCGCGAAGTTATTCCTCCGCGAAGCGTCCCAGGGGGCTGTTCACCCAACTGGCGGGCGTTCGCCGAACAGGGCAGAGCCCACGCGAATCATCGTGCTGCCTGCTCTTATCGCATCCTCGAGGTCGCCTGACATACCCATCGATAACTCTGGCAGGCTCGCGGAAAGCCTCGTCTCCAAGTCATCCCTCAAGGCCCGCAAGCGCTCGAAGGCGCTTCGGGCTACCTCGGGCTCGTCCGGGGCGAACGGAGCGATTGTCATCAAGCCCTCCACCTTCAGGTTGGCGCAGGACATTGCGACTTCCAGTAGTGCGGGAGCCTCCGCCGGCAAGACGCCGAACTTGGCGGGGTCCTCACCCGCGTTGACTTGAAGCAGGACGCGAAGGATGACCCCGTCCTCCTCCGCCGCCGCGTCCAAGCGACGCAGGAGTTTCGCGGAGTCCACCGACTGTGCACGACAAAACTTACCCGGTATCCACTTCGCCTTGTTAGATTGCAAGTGACCAATCAATTCCCACTCCACGGACTCCTCCACCTCTTCCATCTTCTCCAGGGCTTCCCTCACCCGATTTTCTCCCACGGAAGAGAAACCGGCTCGCACGGCCATTCTGACCACCTCGGCGGGCCACCTCTTTGTCACGGGCAACAGTTTCACCTCGGACGGTTCGCGTCCGCAGGAGACGCAAAGCTCAATCAATCGCTCGCGAAGTACCTTCGTTCGGTTCGCGAAATCCTTCTCCGAGATCATTGCCCGTCCTCCCGGAAAAAGCTTAAAGTCGAGTTGCCTTTCATTAGGGCAAGTAATAGATTTCGATTAATGAACATTCCACATTTCAAGACTTTCTGCGATTTGGTGGAGACCCAGAGCTTCTCTAGGGCCGCCCGATTGAATGGAGTCACGCAGTCCGCCGTAAGCCAGCAACTCAAGAACATGGAGAGGCAGTACGGCATGATCATCATCGACCGCAACCAAAAGAAGTTTCGCCTCACTCCGCAAGGGGCCAAGCTCTACCCCGCCCTCCGTGACATCGTCCGAATCTACGAGAAACTGGACTGCGAGTTACAGGAAATGCGGAATGTGGTGAGCGGGACCATTCAGATTTCCACCGTCAACAGCATTGGCCTGCACGAACTCCCTCCTTATCTCAAATGCTTCCTGAAGGAATTTCCCGGCGTGAACGTGCGGGTGGAGTATCGTCGCGCCGATTTGGTGTACGACGATGTCCTTCACGGTTCGGCGGAGTTCGGCTTGGTGGCCTTCCCCGTCAAGCATAAGGACTTGAATGTCGTTCCCTTCTCGGAAGACGAATTGGTTCTTGCTGCGCACCCCAGTCATGCCCTGGCCAAGAAGAAGAGCGTGAAGTTGGACGAATTGGCGGGCTTGGACTTCATCGCCTTCGACCGCGACATTCCGACTCGCAAGGCCACCGACCAAATTCTGCGCAAGGCGGGTGTAGAAGTGGGGTTGGTTATGGAGTTCGACAATGTAGAAACGGTGAAGCGGGCGGTGGAAATCAATGCGGGGTGCGCGATTGTTCCCGCAAACACGATTCAAAACGAAGTCGCCCGTAAGCAAATCTCCCAGTGCAAGCTCAACGGAGGCAAACACCTCCGACCTCTCGCCCTCATCCACAAAAAGAAAAAGCTGCTCACACCAGCGCAGCGTTCCTTCATCGAGATGATGAAGAAGCCTCTGCCATAAACTCCATAGGGAAGCTCGAGGCCTCGTTCGGCTACGTAGATCGGATTCGTATTTTTGAGTTGGCGGCGAGGATTTAGACTTTGGGGTATAGCTCTTCGTGTTGCCAGAGCTTGGTGATGTAGAGACCGCTGGTGGTCGCCTCTTAGCCATGATAGTCGGAGGCTCCGATGTCGCCCTCCCCCTTCCCTTCACTCCTCCCTTAGCGACGAAGTAACCGAATGCTTTTGCTTGGTTGTCTCGCCTGGCAATGTCGTTGAGGCGGGGAGTCCGACCAATTTCATTCAAGATGAAGATCTATTTTCATAACTTTGTTAATTGAAAAACATTCAGGAATGTTTATTGAGACACCCTCAAATTGTAAAAAACCATTCAATCAATCTAAAATGATTAAATTCCTTACGCCGACGCTCTTGGCTGCATGCATGGCTTTGCAGGCTAATGCTCAAGATGGCAATGACTCCAACGATCCGCAAACCCTTCCGAAGATCGAAGTGGAAAGCGAGCCTTACGAGGAATTGAAACTATGGGGCTCACTCCCCTTGGACGGCAATGAGGTGGAGAAGCGTGGCATTCGCTCGGTGAACGACCTCTCCGGGATCGCACCCAACTTCTACGTCAACTCCTTCGGGATTCAATCCTATGGCGACGTAATCAGCCTCCGCGGCATCGGCAACGCCCAGCTCTTCGGCGATCCCGCCGTCACCCTCTACGTGGACGGAGTGCCTGCAGGTAGCACCGCCACCTACTCTTCCGCCTTGTTCGACTTGGAGAGCGTTCAAGTCCTCCGCGGTTCCCAAGGCCATCGCTTCGGCAAGAACTCCCCCGGCGGCGTGATCAACGTGAAGACCAAGCGCCCGGGCGACACGCACCGCACCAAGCTCTTCGCTTCCTACGGAACCTTCGACACCCAGAACTACCGAATTCTCGCCGACGGTCCCACCGGCGACAACTCCTCCTATTACTTCGGGATCAATCGCTCGGAAAGCGATGGCTTTGCCGACAACCTCAACGCCGCCGGCAACGACGCCACCTCGCAAAGCCTTAACGGCAGGCTCGGTTTCAACTGGAAAACTGAAAACGGCCTCGAAATAGGTTTAGGCGGCACTTGGGAAGAATTCGATCTGGGCGCCCAGCCGATCGTCCCAAGGGCTAACGCTGGCAACCCAAACTACTCCAGTTTTTACGCCCGCAACTCATCGCTCAAGGAAGTCGGAAAAATCGACTCCAACAGCCAGTATTTAAGCCTGAAAAAGGAAGCCGACTTCGGAAGCATACGTTCCGTCACCTCAAGGTACGACTGGAGTCTGGATCCCAACCTACTGGATTTGCAATTCCTTCTTGGTGTACCTGACCCCATGTCATCACAGATCCACGAAAACAGGGAACAATGGTCCGAAGAACTTATTCTTCAGTCAGATGAAGAAAATGAAAATGCATGGATGCTTGGGGCATTCCTATCTTCCAACGAAACTGAAGGTGTAGCCATTCGCAAAATCGATAATATTTTCACCCATCCTGTTTTTGGCCCCTTAAATGAGGAGCAGACAACAACTTTTACTTTGGAAGATCAATCGTACGCATTCTTCGGGAATGCCAAATACACGCTGAACAATTCAACATTCGTAGATTTAGGTTTGCGGATGGATTACGTTGAGAAACAGATGAAAAGAGCAAAAGTTAATTTGGTCGATCTGCCATCGCCTCCAGATTCTGAAGTTAAAGAAGACTATTTTTGGTTTACTCCTAATCTTGGGATCAACCATGCGATCAGGGAAAGCGTCATTTTGTTTGCCAACACTTCCTTTTCTGGAAAACCTGGAGGTTTTTCGCCTTATGTTGATCCTGACGGATTGGTCTTAGATGGAATTGTTGATGTAGCTTATGACAACGAGCGGATTTGGTCAAACGAAGTAGGCCTCTTGTTGGGCAAGCCAACCGACAACTACAACCTAGGCTTGAGTTTCTATTGGAATGAAGTGTCGGACTACCAGTTTGAAAAGCCATCAGGTGGTTTTGACTACTTTGTCGACAATGCAGAAGAGGCAGAGATCAAAGGACTGGAAGTGGACTTCACGGCAAGCCCCGCTGAAGGATGGACCTTTAACGCCACCTATGGTTTGAGTAATAGTAAGATCAACAAGCATTCGGGAAGAAGTTCTAATCCTCTTTTTGGATTAGTTCCAGGTGAACCACAATTTTTAGGGCCTGATGATTTCGCGGGCAAGGACATCCCCTTCACGCCCGAGCACACCCTCAGCGTTTCCTTGTCCCATCAGCTCACCGACAGCCTCAGCTGGAGCGTAGGTGTCAGAAACGTTGGAGAAACTCACTACTTGGACCAACGAGCCGAAGATACGGTAAACGACTCCTACACACTCTTGGATGCCTCCATTGGCTATGATTGGAAAGGATGGGGAGTCAACGTGTTCGGCACGAACCTGGCGGACGAGGAATATTATTCCTCCCTCGTCAGCAACCTTACGGGTGCTCCCGGCATCGTGGGTTCTCCCCGCGT
>CAXGVD010000163.1:0-5996 GCA_964012695.1 uncultured Opitutia bacterium | reverse complement strand
CGTCCGTGTCCGGCGGCCAGCCGGGCGATACTGGCGGGCGTGCCCCAGACGAAGACGCCCGAGTTGCCGCCCTTCTTTTTATGCATCCATTCGAGGAGGAGTTCGAAGTTCTGGAGGGGTTCGCGGTAGCGGATGACGCCGGTGGGCCGGCCCGTGCAATAGGCGTGACCGCCTTCCCAGCGCCAGGTGTCGGCGTGGCAGTTGACGTTGACGAAGTCCTCCCCGTCAAGCACCTCCCAGCCGGGCTCGTTGCCAGTGGGCGGGACGGGCTCCCCGGGCCGAACCGTAGCGGGTGCGGGTTGGTCTGGGCCGCAGGTCTGCAGGAAGCTGGCGAGGTCGGCGAGATCTTGATCAGTCAGTCCCATCTCGGAGGCCGAGGGCATCCAGGACTCCTTCAGGTTCTGAACTTTAGCGCCCGCCCTGCGAAAGAGGATTTTGCGGGTCTGGCCGCCCATGACTTTGAGCTTCAACGAGCCGGCGTGCCAGCTGTAGTTGGTCTGGAAGCCCTCCGCCACCTTGCCCGTCCGGCCCGAAGTCAGACGGACCGGCTTCTCGAAGCCGTGGGCGAGTTTGGCGTCGGGAAATACGATTTCCTTGATAATTTCTTCGGCGGTGCGCTGGCGCCCCCAGTAGGTGAGGTCGGGACCGAAGGGCACGCCCGCGCCTTCGATTTTGTGGCATAGGTAGCACTTGCCCGCCAGCGCCCTGCCCTTCGCGGGGTCACCTTTCAGCTTGGCTATGGCAGCGGGTTCAGAAACATTAGTGGGCCGGGCAAGGTTCTTCGGCACGGGGTAGCCGACGGTCAGCATTTCGCCGTCTAGGTCGTTGAGGTCCTTGGCCACGATTTCCTCGACGGTCTGCTGGTAATAGCTTGCGGCAAAGGCGGGCAGGGTTGCTAGGTCCCGCAGGTGACGGATGCGGTCAAGCCTGTCCTCTTCGTTGCGGAAACTGGCGAAGGCCATGGCGAGGAAGCGGAATTCGTCCACGGGCGGCTTCCGAGCGCGCAGGTAGAGGTCGAGGTCGCGGATGGCTTCGGGCACATACAGCCGCCAGGCCAAGTTCTTGGCCTTCCACGCCCACTTGGCGGGTTCGGGGAAACGAGGCCGGATCAACTCCTCATACGCTTGCTTTTCCTTACCGTGAAAGGCCACACCCAAAGCTTCTAGATAGTAGCGGCTTCGACCGTCGTAACCGTCGATCAAGGTCGCAAGGGCCTCCTTGCATTCGGAGAAGGGAACCTTTTTCAAGCTGACCGCCACCTCGCGTCGCACAGCGGCAAACTTTGAGCCGGCCAAGGCCCTCGCACGAGGCAGCAAGCCTTCGGGGTCTGCATGGCGGAGCGCCCGGAAAGCCACGATGACCTTTTCGGGGTCATCCTCGGCGCCCAGGTACTTGGCAACCACGGCACGCCCCTCCTCGCCAAGCTGGGCCAACACCCAAAGTGCGCGGGAACGCAAGGCCGAGTCAGCCTCATGCAACTTGAGAAACCCAAGAGTTTCGGCGGTGGCTACCTCTCCTTTCGCCACCAATCTGGCGGCGGCATGGGAACGCACATTGACCGCCGGGCTTCCCAGTGCCGCCACTAGGCCACGGACGCTCGAAAAATCAATCTTGGCCAAGTTTGACTTGGTACGACCCTTGCGGGTGATTCGGTAAATGCTTCCGCTGACTTGGTTGGTCCGGCGGCTGGTGTCGTTGTAGAAGTCGCTGAAGAAGAGGGAGCCGTCCGGAGCCAAGGCAACATCGGTGGGGAGGAAGTGACGCCCCCTCTCCGAATCCTTGAGCCGCAGGAAGGGCCGGTGCACTCCCATGTCAATGCGCGCGCCCGCCAGCTTCGGCTTACAGGCCATGATTTCCTTGCGCACCATGCAGCACACAAGATAGATCCCGGCGAGTCCGAGAGCGTCGTCCTCGATGAACACGTTCCCGGTCGGCGAACCCGCCCCGTACACCGAGCCCGGAGGGAAGGCGCCAGGATAGTTTTCCCGCCAGTGGGAACGGGAGAAGCGGCGACTCCTGCTCCAACCGGCGGGTTCCTCCCAGGTCTTGGCCACCTCCTCCCAAGAACGCCTTCCGTCCCGCAGGTCGGCGTAGCCCATATTGGCGTGCTCCATGACCCAGGAGGAGCGGCAATGGGCGGGGTCGTCGTTGTCGCTCTGGAAGAAGTCACCCTGCGAGGATACGAACATGTCGTGCGGGTTGCGCATGTTTTCGCCGGTCGGCTCCAACCCCGTGCCGTCCGGGTTTATGCGCATGGTCATGCCGCCGACGTAGACCTCCCCGTCCGAGCTCTTCTTGCCGATGGCCTCGGGGTAGCCGTAGTAGCACCCGGCTAGGTAATGTCGACCGTCCTTGGTTCTGAGGTCGGCCCCGCAGTTGCCGAAGGAGAAGTGCCACTGCCCGCTGGGAGCGCCCACCACCGCGTGGACTGTGTGGTCATGGTTCTTGTTCTGGAAACCAGTGAGGAAGACCTCGCGCTCGTCGACCTCGGGATCGAAGACGGCGTTACGATCCACGTCCGTGTAGACGATGATGGAAGGCGTGGCCGAGAGGACGATTCGGTTGTCGAACACCGCGATACCTAGGGGCGCATGCCGGATGTCCTTCTCCGTGACGAAAGGGTGAGAACGGTCCGCCTTGCCGTCGCCGTCAGTGTCCTCCACGACCATAATGGAGCGCCCAGCCTGCACCCGGAGGCCCTGGTTGTAGTCAATACCCTCCGTCAGCCAGAGTCGCCCTTGCGCGTCGAAATCCATCGCAACGGGCGAATAGACCAACGGCGACCGGGCCCATAACTCGACGGTCAGGTTGCCGTCCGCCAGCTCGAAAGCCTCCACGGACACACCCTCGATGGGGCGGTTCACCTTGGCGAAACTCACCCGGTCCGGGGCCGAAAACCCAGAAGTCAGAAGCCAAGCCAACAGCGAGATGGCCAAGAATATACGGTTACTTAAGTACATGCGTCGTCGAAGCGATGCGTGTAGACAAGTCATTGGCGAATATCCTGATTGCCTGCGGGCTGTTCCTTAGTGACGCTGGCGTAGAACTTGCCCAAGGTTGTAAGGTTGCCCTGCGCATCGAAGAGGGCGGAACTGGTCCCCACGGCTTCATGGGCCCCGAAGGAGAACCAAGCGTAGCCGGCGATCCAATTCTGCTTCTCCATCCAGGGCAACACGTTCTTCATGAACTTGAGAACGTCTTCCTTGGAATGGGCGTTGTCCGTGACCTTTTTCGCCCCCCAGTCGGCCACGGCGAACTCGGAAATCAGCAAGGGGCGCCGCCCGTAGGCTTGGTAAACCTGGCCCATGCGTTCCTTGAAGGCGCTCGGGCTTGGGCCGCCGTACCAATGTACGCCGACATAGTCGATGCGTAGTTTTCTCCTGTCCGCCTCGCGCATGAAGTCGCGCATCCAAGTGCCCCGAACGCCCTGATTGCCGGCGTTTTCGTCACTCAGGGGGTTGGCACAGGCAGGGCTACACAGAGGTACGCCCAGCTTTTCGAGTACGGGCCAGTATTTCAAGGCTTCCAAGTAAGGCATGTTCGCCTGCTCCTTCTTGTCGGGCTCGTTGAAGCCAAGAATCCGCTTCACCTTGCCCGCCCGGATTTGCGGAACGGCGTGCTTATTCAGGGACTGAACGAACCCTTCCATGCCCCAGGCGCCCCAGGCCATAGGCATGAACTCCATGCCCCGGGGTTGGCGGTCGATGAGTTCCATGCCCCAGGAATAATTCCAATGGGCGCGCGAGGCCGTAATCTTCGGCAGGTTCTCCAAATAGTTTCCGGGCTTGCCGGGTTCTCTCAAGGTGAAGCAAATGCCCTTCTTTCCAGGCAAGGCTAGTCTGGGAGGCAGCGGGTCCGCCTCGATGGACACCTCAGCCTGAGAACCGGGGCTTAGTTCGGCGATGCGGTCACGGGCGGCCTTCGCGGGTTGCCACCACCACCCCGCCTTGTCCCAGCATTGACCGTAGTTGAAATCGGCAACCAAGGTATAGTAGGCGGCCAAGGCCCCGTCCCGGTCCCCTTTCTTAAAGAGAGCCTCACCTTTAAGGAAGGTGATGGTGGCGAGTTCGTTGAGGGTGGCGTACCGCTTGGCCTCCAGTTTCCCCGGCAAACCAGAGAGCATGTCATTAGCCTTGCGGGCCTGCTCGCCCCAATTGCGGTAGGCCCGGTTAGCGATCTGCTCTACGGCGTCCCAATCCTTCTTTCCCATGGCAGTCCAGGCCTGTCCCGTCAACTGCCACGCCTCCTCGGCCAAGCAAGCCGTAGACGGAGCTAAGATACAAAAGAGGCCGACAAAGACGCGAAGGTGAAGCGGTAATATTTTTATCATGGCGTGAATGTAATTGTAATGGGCTGAAAACTTGGTCGAGGAAACGAAAGGCTCAACATCCGGCAAGCCTTCATGGAGCGTCCTTGTTCATAAATTCCCAGAACCTATAAGGGATCAACCGAAAGTAACCGATTTGTTCGTAATGGTTTCAGCAAATTAGGAAACGCCATCGGTTTCTCATGATAGGTTGTATGAGAAAAAAGGTATTACCTAATTCTTAAACAGCTCATGCTTGGGGTCGGCCCCGGAGATGAGATAGGCCAGCAAATCGAAGACGTCTTCCTGCTTCATCGTTGAAAGCAAGGCGGGAGGCATCATGGAAACGCTCGATGGCTCGATGGAGGTGATAAGTTCGTCCTTCACCTTGGTCACGGTGCTGGGCTTCATCATGTCGGTGTTCACCCAGTACTCGTTGTTCCTCATATTCATGATCCGACCGTTGAGTTTGCTGCCATCCTTGAGCGTGAATACGCTGGCGCCGTATTGGTCGCTGATTTCCTTGCCTGGATCGATGATCGACTCGAGTAGGTCGTGCGCCCCGAACTTTCCACCTACCGAGGTGAGGTCCGGACCAACCGCCCCCCCCTCTCCGTTGATGCGGTGACAGGCGTAGCAGCTACCCGCCCCAAACATTTGACGGCCGTTCTTGAAATCCCGCCCAGAAGGCACACCGTCGGACACCAAACCAGCCAAGTCCTTCATCGCCCAGACCTTAACGAAACTACGAGGTACAAGAGTGAACTGAGGGTCCGTTTGTTCGGGTTTCGTGTTGATTATCTTGTTCAAGCCAACTGTCCTATGACGCTCGGGAACACTGGCAATCGCATCTTTCTTGATACCATCCAGATAATTGCTCAGACGAGCACCTCCCTTGAAGCTGCCGGCTCGGACGAACCATTTGAAGTAAGCTTCGCGCTGGAGCGATGAGGTCCACCCAGTTTTCAGATGGCGGAGATTGAGTGCGTAGCCGATTTGCTCCTCTTGGCCAGACGCTTCCCGGAGCAGGGCGATGCCCTTGCGGACAGCGGAAGGGGCTTGCAGGAACTGCATGATAGCAGACAAGTCGCGGTTCTCCTCGGGTGTGGTGGCCGGATAAATTTTGTCGAGCCAACTAATCAGTTCGGTCTTTTGGGCAGGAGCCGGTTGGCCTCCTCGGGTGAGGGCGAGCGTGATGGCACGCAGGAGGTCGAGGCGCTCCTGACGGTTCGCCAAGGCTTGGTAGTCGAACGCCATGGAGCGCTTGAGGGCAAAGGTAGCAGAGGCCTCGCCGTCGACGCGGGCCAAAGCGATCAAAGCGGCGGACGCAATGACGGGATTCTTTTCCCCCGTAATTCGTTTCTTCCACTTGGCAACTGGTTGCTTCTCGAGGGCCACACGGGCGGCATGGCGGATGCCTCGGTCAGCAGCACCGAGAGAACTCCACATAACGTTGAGCTGCTTGGGATTGGCCTGAGAGGCTCCCTTTTGAACGAAGGCCTCGAGGGCCTTTCGGCGCTTCCTCGCATCCTCCCCTCCCGGCACGGACTTGGCCGGAGCGGTCGATTCCTTACCGGCGTAAGTCACGCGGTAAAGCCCGGACTGCACCTTGCGGCCACCCACGGCAATGTACATGGCTCCGTCCTTGGGGTTGACCAAGAGGTCGGTCAGGGGAAGCGGTTGGGCGCTG
>CAXGVD010000162.1:0-6012 GCA_964012695.1 uncultured Opitutia bacterium | reverse complement strand
GTCAACGACTTCGCACGCGTCGCCACCCTCCAGTTCACCAAGTCCGTTGGCCAAGCCCGCATGAACTGGCTGGAAATCGATAAAGGCCACCACTCCCTCTCCCACGAACCCGATGGCAACGCCGCCGCCGTCGAGGACCTTACCAAAATCAACGTGTGGTTCGCCCAAGAAGTGGCCGCCCTCGCCAAGAAGTTGGCCGACACCCCCGAACCCGGTGGCCAAGGCACCCTCCTGGACAACACCCTCATCGTCTGGACCAACGAACTCGGCAAAGGCAACAGCCACACCCTAAACGACATTCCCTTTGTCCTCCTCGGCTCTGGTTGGGGTTTCCGCATGGGACGCTCCCTTCGCCTCCCCAGCGTCCCCCACAACCGCCTCCTCCTCGCCCTCGCCCACGCCTCCGGCCTCCCCCTCAAAACCTTCGGCAACCCCAAGCTCTCCGCCGGAGGTCCACTGGATTTGGGCTGAACAAGGGGAGTTTGAAGTTTTCAGGAGTTCAAGGGCAAGAGCCCGGGCAGGACATGGTTACCACTTTTGGTTCAAGACATGGGAGGCTCTGGGGGGACAGCTTTTTTCCGCTTTCCGTTTTTCCCCACCTTGTCATTGCAAGGGAGCGCAGCGACTGCGGCAACCAAGCCGAACGGGCAAGGACTCCCCGCCAACTTAAGACCGGATTGCCAAGTCGGCAATTCCGAGCCTCCTCGCAAGGACAAAACAGAGGTGACTTCGCTCTCGGGAACTTCCGTCCGCACCCCTCGAATGGACGACGTGCATCTTGCGGCTCGAATAACCTTCCCTTGTAAGCGGGTTCCGGTGAAATGCTAGGCCATGAAACTACAAATTCCACTTGTGCTCGCCTTCGCCGCCACCTTCGCCGCCGGTAACGCCTTCGCCGCCCGACAAACGGAGGAAACCTACAAACCCACCGATGGGTCCCAAGGCTACCGCTACCTGCTTTACCTGCCGAAGGGGGAAACAAAGGAGAACAAACCGCTTATGGTCTTCCTGCACGGACGCGGCGAACGTGGGAACGACCTGAACCTAGTCAAGAAGCACGGGCCCCCGAAAATCTTGGAGAAGAAGGACCTGCCTTTCATCGTGGTGTCTCCGCAATGCCCAAAGTCCGACCTCTGGTGGAAGCCGGAAATCGTGGCGGGCCTCGTCGACGAAGTCGTGGCCAAGCAACGCGTGGATAAGAGCCGCATCTACCTCACGGGCCTCAGTCAAGGTGGTTTCGGCACTTGGGCCACGGCCGCCGTCCACCCGAAGAAGTTCGCCGCCATCGCTCCCATTTGCGGGGGCGGCAAGTCGGAGAATGCCAAGAATTACGGGAAGCTCCCGATTTGGAACTTTCACGGCGACGCCGACCGGGTCGTCCCCGTACGCCTGAGCCGCGAGATGGTAGCCGCCATCCAGAAAGCGGGCGGCAAGGTGAAGTACACCGAGTACCCCGGTGTAGGACACGACTCTTGGACAAAGACATACCGCAATCCCAAGCTCTATGACTGGTTTCTTAGCCACTCGCTGAAGCCTTGACCGTCCTCACGCAAAGAGAACTGCCCCGGGACCTGCAGGCGCTCGAACCTTCGTCGGCCTCTGGACGCTGTTCGCGGGGTTCAAGCGTCAAGACTTGTTGCTACTTTCCCAACGAAAGAGCACCGTTCGGCTCACGGCCATGCGGGCCACAGGACACCTGTTTTGCGTCGGCGACTATCTCGTCCTGCAAGGTGCCCTGCAACCCCTGCCCGTCGCCTGCATCCAGACAAAGTTCAGTACGAAACTCGGTGACGTCACAATGGAGTAGATACTGGAGACGGTCGAAGGTCGAACTTCGCGAGAAGGTCGAAAACTGTTGCCGTTCGTGGTTCCGGAAGCCACCTCGCCCAAAGTCTATTTTCTACGAGCCTGAAAGAAGGCGCCACGCCTTGCATTTCCACGAAAACCCTTTAACAACCACCGGTATTAATGAACCGTAAACCCATCTTCTCTCCCTCCCTTCTCGCCATCCGGGCGTTTCGCTTAAGCCTCTTGACTCCGTTCGCAAGCGCCTTGCTACTCGGCTTCGCATCCGCCGAACAAGAAACGCACATTGTGGACCACCCCTCTTTCATCGCCTCGCTCAAGACGGGCAACCGGGAATTCCTCGACCGCGGACGCGTCCTATATCAGGCCGTCTGCGTCAACTGCCACGGCACGCCCGAGAAGCCCGGCACCCTGCCCACCGCCCTTCGTTTCTGGGAGGCACCCTTCAAGAACGGCTCCGACCCGCGGGCCACCTACCGCACCCTCACCAAGGGCTTCAACCAGATGGTCGCTCAGAACTGGATGACCCCCGAGCAGAAGTACCAAGTCATACACTATGTCCGCGAAACCTTTCTCAAGGACGCCAACCCCTCACAATACAAAGAAGTAGACGCTGCCTACCTAGCGAGCATCGAAAAGGAAATCCGGCCCGGCCCGGCCCCAGTCACCCGAGCCCTAAACCGCCCCTACCTCAAGATGAACTTCGGTGCGAACATGAACTACACCTTCGAGGTCGGAGGGGACAACATCGCCTACAAGGCCATCGCCGTGCGGCTTGACGAAGGGGCCGACGGCATCAGTAAGGGCAAGGCCTGGCTGGCCTACGACCACGACCTCATGCGCGTCGCCGCCATCTGGACGGGCGACAAGTTCTGCGACTGGCGCAGCATCGGCATGGACGGCAGCCACGGCACCCACCCGAAAATCGTGGGCGACAAGCTACTCGTCCACCCCAAGGCTCCAGGTTGGGCCAAACCGGGAACGGAAGACTTCTCCGACCCTCGCTTCCGCGGCCTCGACGGCAAACCCTATGGCCCGCTCCCTCGTGACTGGGTACGCTTCCGCGGCCTTTACCACCACGGGCAAAGAGTCGTCCTCGACTACGAGGTCGGAAAGAGGAAAATTCTGGAAAGCCCGAGCTTGGCGAGCGAAGCCCCCATCGTCGCAGCCCGCTCCTTCCGCATCGGTCCAGGCAAGGAAGCCATGACACTAAGCGTCGCCATCGGTTCCGAGGACGGCCCGGCCCGAACCACTGGAAAAAAAATCGACGAAGCATCTGTCGCCTACCTCCCTACCGATGGCGACTCCGGCGTCCTCGCCGCCCTCTCCGGTGAGGTGAAGGACCTCTCGTGGGCAAGCGAAGGGGGCCACCTGCGCCTCCGCATCCCCGCCTCCGACAAGCCACTCTCCTTCAAGCTTCTCCTAAAGAAGGGCACCTTCGAGAACCTCCTCGCTCTCGGCAAGCTGGCGGACTCCGCCGAAGCCGAGGACCTACTCGCCCTGACCAAGGGCTCGGACCCGCGCTGGGCCCACGACGTGGAGGTGGAGGCCAAGAAGTCGGACAAGAAGGCCCCCTACGTGGTGGACGAAATCACCATTCCGCCCATCACCCCGTGGAATTCCTGGATGCGCCTCTCCGGCTTCGACTTCTACAAGGACGGAAAGCGGGCCGCCGTCTCCACTTGGCACGGGGATGTCTGGATTGTCTCGGGCGTCGGCGACGACCTCGGCGCGGGCAAGCTCAAGTGGCGACGCATCGCCACGGGGCTGTTCCAGCCCCTCGGCGTCCGGGTCATAGACGAAGTCATCCACCTCGCCTGCCGGGACCAACTCGTGGTCCTGCGCGACCTCAACGGCAACGGGGAGACCGACTACTACGAATGCCTCAACAACGACCACCAAGTCACCGAGCACTTCCACGAGTTCGCAATGGGGCTCCAGACCGACGACGCCGGCAACTTCTACTACGCCAAGTCCGCCCGACACGCGAAGCCCCCGCTCGTCCCCCACCACGGCACCCTAATTAAAGTGACCAAGGATGGGGAAAAAACGGAAATCCTCGCCAACGGCTTCCGGGCCGCCAACGGCGTCTGCCTGAACCCCGACGGCTCCTTCTTCGTCACAGACCAGGAAGGCCACTGGACTCCCAAGAACCGAGTCAACTGGGTCACCAAAGGCGGCTTCTACGGCAACATGATGGGCTATACGGAGGTCAAGGATACGAGCGATTCCGCCATGCAACAGCCCCTCGCCTGGCTCACCAACTCCTTCAACCGTTCCCCGGGCGAACTAGTCTGGGCCAAATCCAAGAAGTGGGGCCCACTGGAAGGCGCTCTCCTGGATGTCTCCTACGGTATGGGCAAGGTATTCGTGGTGCTGAACGAAAAGGTGGACGGCCAACTGCAAGGCGGCGAGTACGCCCTCCCCATTCCCGATTTTCCCACCGGCGTCATGCGCGGACGCTTCCACCCCGACGACGGCCAGCTCTACGTCTGCGGCATGTTCGCCTGGGCAGGAAACAAGCGCGGGGCGGGCGGCTTCTATCGCATACGCCACACGGACGAACCCGCCTGCCTGCCTGTCGAACTGAAAGCCGCGAAAGGCACCCTTCGCCTACGCTTCTCCGAAGCCCTCGACACCGCCGCCGCCGAAAATCTAGACGCCTATAAAATCAAGACTTGGGACATCCGCCGCACCCGAGGCTACGGCTCGCGCCACTACAACGAAAAACCCCTCCGAGTAACTGCCGTCAAAGTGACCGAAAACGGACGCCTCCTCGAACTCAAGACCCCCGACCTCCAACCCACCTGGTGCATGGAAATCCGCTACGAACTCAAAACCGCCCAAGGAACCGCACTCTCCAACCGCATCCACAACACCATACACAACCTGGCGAAGGAATGAGACTTAGGTCAGGTTGATGGTGGAACCGTACTCCTTTCCCTCCCAAGCGTCCCACCAGGAGGTGAACTGTTTGAGGCTGTCTTCGGCGAATCCTTTTTGGGCGGAGGAGAGTTGGTCGGATTCGTTGAAGTGGCGCTCGTAGGCGGAATCGCCTTTCAGGCTGAGCATGTACTTGTAGTGTAGGACGAGGTCGGGGCCTTCGTCGAAGGTGGAGACTACGAGCAGCGCTTGCTCCATTTCCTTGGCGAGGCGGCGGGCCTGAGGGTCGCCTTGGGCGGCGGCTTGGCAGAGGCGGGCGTAGTGGAGGATTTCATCGGGGAGGACGTTGCCGATGCCGGTGATGGCGCCGACGGCGCCGCAGTTTACGTAACCGTGAAAGACTTGGGTGTCCACTCCCACGAGGAGGGCGAGGTCGGGGTTCCCGCTCGTAATGTGTTCGGCGGCATAGCTGAGGGAGTCGGCCCCGCCGAACTCCTTGAAGCCTATGAGGTGGGGGAATTCGGCGTGAAGGTCGAAGAACAGCTCGGCCCGGGTCTCGAAGCCGTAGTAGGGGCTGTTGTAGATGATAGCGGGCAAGCCGTCGCCGGCCCGCAGGATGCCAGCGAAGTGGTGACGTTGGGCGGCGGAGGAAGTTCCCCGGGACAGCACGCGAGGAATAACCATGAGCCCGGTGGCGCCAACTTCGATTCGATTGGCCCGCAAGTGCAGGTAGCCGGTCTCGCTTGCGCGCTCGTCATCGAAGGGAATGGTGCCGGGTCGGGCCTCCTCGTTCAGGACACACGGGGTGACGGACCAGTGGTGGCTGACTGCACATTCCAGAACTGCGTAGCGACCTATGGCGGCGCCATCTACGTCGGCAATGACAACAACAAGCTCCAGCACAAGCTGAGGCTTCAACGATGCTCCCTCGGACTTAATCTGGCTAACGGCACCACCAATGGCGAACCCACCGGCGACGGCGGTGGACTCTATGCCCGGAATGCTGAAGTTTCGCTCGACGATTGCACCTTCATCAGCAACTCTGCAGTTGATGATGGTGGTGCCATTCTCAGCCGCAACAGCATCGTGACCCTGGCGGACTCACTCTTCCAGATGAACAACACGCCTTCAGCCGGCGGTGCCATCTACACCTTCGGCACTGGCAACATGACGGCTGAGAATTGCACCTTTGGTGCGGACGATGGCCAGCCCATGGGCGGCCAATTCTCCAACACGTGCGGGGTTGACGGCGGCGCGATCTATGCCACGAGCACCGGCAACTCGCTTCTGCTGAGTGGATGCGTCTTCCGGGACAACGATGCC
>CAXGVD010000161.1:0-6027 GCA_964012695.1 uncultured Opitutia bacterium | reverse complement strand
TGGCGGAGACGTCAGTGGTGGCGGCCTTGGCGGCGGCGTCCTTGTCGCTCCGGGTCTTTTCCCTTTGGGCGAGGAGGGTTTCGGCGGCCTTAAGGGCGGCTTCGGCGGTTGCGAGAGCGGTAGTTTGGGTGGCGGCCTGTTTGGCGCTCTCGGCGGCTTGGGTCCGATGGGCGGCGGTTTTGTCGCGGGCTTGGCCGAAGGCGGCGTCCATGGCGGCAAGTGCTTGTTCCTGTTTGATCACGGCATCGCGGAAGGCGTCCTCGTTCGGGTTGTCGGTGAGGGCTTCCTTAGCTTTTCGGAGAGTTTCGCGCAGGAGGGAAATTTGCTCGGTGCGGAAGTCGGCCCGTTTAGCCCAGGTTCCGCCTTGGGTCTCGTGGTTCTTTTGTGCGGCACGGGCGTCAGCGAGAGCCTTGTTCTTTTGGTCGCGAGCGGTTTGCTTGACGGTCTTATCCTTGGCGGCTTGGTCACGGGCGGTGGTGGCGGCGGCGAGGGCGTCTTGGGCGGACTTGAGGGTGGCTT
The DNA here is from genome assembly GCA_964012695.1 of uncultured Opitutia bacterium. Lineage (GTDB taxonomy): Bacteria > Verrucomicrobiota > Verrucomicrobiia > Opitutales > Seribacteraceae > CAXGVD01. The sequence goes on along the minus strand of CAXGVD010000161.1, from coordinate 5,508 downwards.
TGGCTGTGGTTAGGGCGACTTGGGCCTGAGTGGCTACGGTCTTGGCTTGGGCGAGAGCGGCGCTTGCGGCATCCAGCTTTTGCTTGTGGGGGGCGTATGCGGCTCGTGCTTGCTCGGCGGCGGTTTGGCGTTCGCCCACCAGTTTTTGGGCGGCGGCGAGTCGGTTGGCTAGGGCGGGCGGGTTGGCGGATAGGTCGCCCAGTTTTTTGCCGTCGGCCACGTTCCAGACGGATACTACACCCGTCCAGTCACCAGCGACGACGCGGGCGCCGTCGTGGGTGAAACGGACCTCCGTGACCATTTCTGGGAAGCCGGAAAGGGTGCGGATGGCGCCGCCGTCTCCCTTCCAGAGTTTCGCTGTTTTGTCTCGTCCGGAGGTGACGAGGTTGCCCTTGTTGTCGAAGTGTACGGAGAGGGCACCGCCGGCGTGGGCGGTCCAGGTGCGGACTTGCTTACCGTTGAACATTTCCCAGGTGCGGACGCTGCCTTCCTCGGAGACGGAGGCGAGGAGGTTGGAGTCGGACCGCCAGGAGAGGTCGGTGATTTCCTGCCTGTGGCCGTCTAGTGTGTAGAAGAGGTTGCCGGATTGGGCCTCCCAGACATGGAGTCCGCCGTTGCGGTCGCCTGTGGCGAGGAGCACGCCGTCGGGGGAGAAGGCGGCGGCGGTGACCCAGCCCGAGTGTTTCTTGAGGTTATGGAGGATTTCTCCCGAGGCGACGTCGAAGACTTTGACGCGCTTTGAGGGTCCGCCAATTGCGAGTAGGGATTGGTCGGCGGAGAGGTCGGAGGCGAGAATGACGTCGTATTCTTTGCCGAGGGTGAGGAGGCGGCGTCCCGTCTTGACGTCCCAGGCGGCTACTTGGCCGCTCTTGCCGCCGATGCCGCCGCCAGCGAGTAGTAACAGGCCGTTGCGGCTGAAGTTGAGGGACTCGATGAAGCCTTCCTCGAAGGGGAGGATGCCGAGCAGGGAGCGTTTGTCGGCGTCGTAGAGCAGGACTTGCTTCTGGCCCGAGAGGGCGACGAGGGGCGACCACGGGTTGGCTGCCATGGCGGAAAGGGCCGAGGGGCGAGCTGTTACGACGTAGGGGTCCAGCGGGAGGTGCTGCGGCATGGGGGGCGGGCCGTCCGGCTTGCCCGTGGGCACGTCCCCGAGGGCGAGGTTGAGCGAAGACTTCTTTCGTTCGATGGGTTTGCCCGTAGCGGTGGGGAGGAGACCGAGGTCAATCCACTTCTTAACGAGGTCGATTTGGGCCTGAGGCAACTTATCCTTTTCCCGGGGCATGAAGGGTTTTTCTACATGGGCGATGAGTTTCCAGAGATAGCTGGCGGCCCCGTCGCCAGGGACCACGGAATCTCCCGAGCTGCCGCCCGCCAATATGGCGTTCATGCTGGTGAGGTCCAGTCCACCTTGGGCCCTATCTGGGTTGTGGCAGGAGTTGCAGGACTGCTCGAAGATGGGCAGGATGTCGTCCTGGAAATTCGGCTTCTCCGGCGTGGCGGAAAGCAGGGTGGGCAAGGCGAGTACGCCTGCGGGAAAGACTCGTGAAAAGCTCATTGAATGCGCAGAAACGAGGAACAAACTCAGTGGTTGAAGATGAATTCCTTGGAGTTGAGGAGGGACCAGAAGACGTCTTCGAGAGCGGTTTGCTTGTTTTCTTCGCCGTTTACGGCGGCGAGGAGGTTGGCGGATTCCTTGTCGGTGGGTGGTCGGGAGAGGCAGCGTGCGTAGAGTTCCTCGATGATTTGGGCGTGGGTCTTGCCGTCGCCAAGGAGTTTCTTGACGACTTGTCCTTGGGTGATGCGGCGGTTGATGACGTCTCCGTTGAGGAGGTGGAGGGCTTGGGAGAGGTTGGGCTCCATCTTCACTTCGCAGGAGCAGACAGTTTCTCGGGTGGCCCGGCCGAAGGTGGTGAGGAAGTAGTTGGTGACCCTGCCGTCGGCGATTTGTACGGCCCTGGCACCGAGGGGGAGCCCTTGGAACTTGTTTTTAACCTCGGTGACTTGGGAGATGGCGTCGAGGAGGATTTCGGCTCGGAGGCGGCGCAGTTTGGAGCGGGCGAAGTTGCGGAGGTCTGACTCGTTGGTGGGATTGGCTCGGGAGGATCGTTGGTAGGTGCGAGAGTTGCAGACGTCCCTGACGAGGCGCTTGAAGTCGTACTTGTATTCGGTGAAGCGTTTGGCGAGTTCGGTGAGGAGTTCTGGGTTGGACGCGGGGTTGGAGACGCGCACGTCGTCCACTGGCTCTATGATGCCTTGGCCGAAGAAGTGGGCCCAGACGAGGTTGGCGAGATTGCGGGCGAAGAAGGGGTTGTCGGGGGAGGCGAGCCAGCCGGCGAGGATTTCCCGGCGGTCGGAGCCTGAGCGTATTTCCGGGGCGTCGCCGCCTAGGAACTTAGGGGGCATGGGGGCCTTGCGGATGGGGTGGTTGGTCTCGCCCGAGCGGCGATTGTAGATGATGGATTCGCGGGGGTCGGCGGCGCGTTTGCGTCCTACTTGGGTGAAGAAGGAGGCGAAGGAGTAGTAGTCGTCCTGAGTCCAGCGGTCGAAGGGGTGGTTGTGGCACTGGGCGCACTGGAGCCGCATGCCCATGAAGACTTGCGCCACGTTTTCAGTAAGCTTGAGGGCATCGCGCTCGATTTGGTAGAAGTTGGTGGCTGGTTTGCCGAAGGTACCGCCGGTGGAGGAGAGGAGTTCTTGGACGATTTCGTCCATGGGGATGTTGTTTGCGATGCGGTCCTTGAGCCAGTTGAAGTAAAGGAGGGTGGCCTTGTAGCTGACGCCGTTGTTGTCGTTGGTGCGGATTTGCAGGAGTTCGGCGAACTTCATGACCCAGGTTTCGGTGAATTCCTTGTGGTCGAGGAGTTCGTCGACGAGCTTGGCCCGCTTCTCAGGGGACTTGTCGGCCAGGAAGGCTCGGAGGCGTTCGGGGGCGGGTAGGGTGCCCGTGACGTCGAGGGTGACGCGGCGGGCGAAGACCTCGTCGGAGCAGATTTCGGAGGGGAGAATGCGAAGCTTGTGGAGCTTCTCGTTGACTAGGGCGTCGATATAGTTGCTTTCGGGGAGCTTGGGGCGCTCGTAGTCGAGGTTTTCGGGAATGACGACGAAGTCGGCCCCGACGGTGAAGACGTTGAAGCGGGCCATGACGAAGGCTTCGCCGCGTTTTCCGGCTGTGACTAGGCCGTGCTCGTCCACGGCGGCGGATACATCGTTGTTGGACTGGAAGACGGTGAGGGGGGTTACGTCGCGGTCGGTGCCGTCGGAGTAGCGGGCGATGACCGTCATTTGCTGGGTGGAGCCGATGCCTTCGAGTAGGGCTTTTTTCGGGAGGATTTCGATGGAGACGGGTTTGGCGATATCGGCAGGGTCCTTTGGGGCGCCGTCTTTGAGCCACTGGACAAGGACTTCGTAGTGCTTGCTCTTGGCGTCGAAGAGCTTGCCGCCGGTGTGGGGGACGCCTTCGATGGCTTTCTGGACGAGCATGCTGGATTCGGGGAGGGCGAGATTTATGCGGCGGGAGGGTTGCTCGCGGGTGATGCGGTAGTGGTCGCCCTCTGGGTCGTAGCCGAAGAGGGAGAGCATGAAGCCATCCTGACCGCGGGCGGAACCGTGGCAGGAACCGGTGTTGCAGTTGGCCCGCATAAAGACTGGCATGACGTCCAGCTTGAAGCTGACGGGGCGCGGGGCGGCGGCACCTTTGACGGAGAGGGGGACGGTGACCTTGTGGCCACGGTGGGTGACGAGGAGGCTGGCATTGCCGTCTGCAAGGGGGAGAAGCTGGCGTCCTTGGAGGACGGCGACCTTGGCGCCTTGGGGGAGGAGGGCGGACTCGGCGGTTACGTCCCGGGTGACGTCGTCTTCGTAGGTGGCGACGACGACGACCTTGTGGAAGTCCTCCTTGGTCTCCAGATTCACTTGTTGCGGGTAAACGGCGAGGGAGCGGATGGTTTTCTTCTCGGCGGCTTGGCGGGCGGCGAGTTGCTTGGTGGTGATGGCGGCGAGGGTGATTCCGACGGGCCACTCGGCGCCGGTTTGAATCCAGCGGGTGAGGACGCTTTTCTGAGCCGCCGTGAGGTGGGGGGCTTCGGGAGGCATTACATCGGAGTCGTCGGCGGGGAGGTGTATGCGTTCGTGCAGGATGCTGTTGGCGATGGAGTTGGGGACGACGGCGGGTTCGGTGTCGCCGCCTTTCTTGGCGTGGGCGAGGCTGTCGAGGCGGAGGCCGCCCTTCTGCTTGTCGGCCCCGTGGCAGGAAATGCAGGAGACCTCTAGAATAGGACGTACTTCCTTGTGAAAGTCGGGCTTGGCTGGCAGGACGACTTTTGGAAGAGTAGGTTTTGTCGGGTTGGCGGGCGGGGTAACGGTGACTTTGACTGGGTTAGGGAGAGGCTTGGCCGGTTGTGCGGGTAGTGTCTCGGGCTTGGCGGGAGGCCGGGCGGCGGGCTCGGGCGGCTTGGGAGCCGGCGCTGCATTGGTTGGGTCGGAGGCGGGCGCGGGGTCGGTGGCGTTCTCGGCGAGGAGGAGCCCGCTCAATGGGAGAAGAGAAAGGATGGCGATGACGGCGCTATTCATGGCGATGAGGGAAATTGGGCGCGATTCGGTTTTGTTTTACTTTCAGGAGCGAAGGCGGAAGGACGAGGCTGCTGAGAGTGGCTTTACTGATTGCCTTCGGCGGCCTGTTTGGCGGCGAGACGGAGTTTTTCCAAACGGCTGAGGGGTTTTTCCGTTTTCGGTTTGGGTTTGGGGGCTGCCGCCACGACGGGTTTTGCTGCGGGCTTGGGGGCAGGCTTTTTGGGAGCGGGCGGCGGGTTGTCCACTCGAAGTTGTCCGCCTTGGGCGACGCTGTGGCGCAGCAGGTTTTCCCCCAGTGGCACGCGAACGGAGCAGAAGAGGTTGCGGCTCAGGCCCGCGCGGGCCTCCGTCTTGGAGGTGAGAGGGAAGATGAGGCTTGAGGCGTTGGCGTCGATGGTTTGGGGGGTGGTGACGACGTGGGCGGGGAGTCCGTGGAGGGTGACGGTGGCGGGGCCGGCGAAGGGGCGTTTCTGCTCGATTTCGCAATGAACCTCACCCTCTTTGCCCCGCTCGACGGCAGCCATGTTGATTTTCATGGAGAGGTAGGGGGGCTCGACGACGAGGTCGGTCAGGCCGGATGAGGTGAGGACTTCGCCTCCCGGCGTATTGGCGGCTCCGAGCACGGCGATTTGCCAGGTGCCAGTGGCGGCCCCTCCGTTGGCGGTTATGGAATAGTTGATTTCGGTTTGGTCTGCGGGAATGGTGACCGAGCTTCCAGCCCCTATGCCGGGGGGGCGGGTGAGAAGGCGCACATTGATGGGGGCGGTGAAGTTGGCGTCCCGCGTGGCGGTTACCTTGAGTACGAGGGAGCCGTTCTGGACGATGGGGGTGGCGGGCTTGTGAAGCGTAAGGGAGTAGGGAGCCTTTTCGGTTACCGCCACGGCGAGGCGGTCGAGCGTGCTCTCGTAGTAGGTACGGTTGTTGGGAGGGCCGTACACG
>CAXGVD010000160.1:0-6060 GCA_964012695.1 uncultured Opitutia bacterium | reverse complement strand
TACCTTTCATCGCCCGTTCATGCTCAGCGACGAGATTTTTGACAGTGCCTTGCAAGTTCTCTCGTCCCATCTGCCCGTCCTGGTACATTTTATTGGCCTCGGCGATCTTAACTTGCAGATCGCGCTCGGCTTTAGCTGCATCTGCTTTAAGGTCTTGAAGCCATTTCTCTAGTTTCCTGTATTCCTCAACACGTGGATCGGGTCTCTCAACCTCGGGGCGAGGGTCAGGACCACCTGTCTCTGGCCGGGGGTTGGGAATTCCAAAGATGAGCTTGTAGACATCCTCATCGCTTCGGTTCTTGCCGGTGCTTTCGTTGAAAAAAGGGGAACCGCCAGTGAAGACCAATCCTTGAGGGATTTTTTTACCACCTTTAAGCCACTGTTCGTAGGTTGGCGGCTTGGGCTTGGGAGCGGGGCGACCGACTTGTGGTGAATCAGTACGCTCAACACCAAAAGTTTGGCAAATACCGAGAAGTGATGCCCCGATAAGAGATGCGATTATTTTTTTCATATTGGATGCCTGCTGTTGGATTGTTAGTTATGAATTCAATTGCAGGATTTGCGCCAAGGTTTTCAATTTGCATAAGACTAACTCTATCAATGACTTGAGGAATAAGTTGCTGTAGAGATTGTCGTTTCACCTATCAAGATGGGGGATTATTCCCCTATCAAGCCTCTCTTTCTCGGGGACTATTTCCCGATTGCCGGACTCAGGCTGGATAAAGCAGGTTTGCCTAGAAGACTGCTTCAATCGCGCGCACTTTATTGTAATGCTACGATTTGGCCTTGGAACGAGGTGTAGGCGTAGCTCGGGGCTCGTTTGGACTTCGGGATTTATTTCCCGGAGGAGTGCTCTGGGTTTTGGCGAATAATACCCGGCGGACGGGAGTGAGGGGAATGGCTCGCGAGGGGCCCTTCGGCCACGAAAAAGGGAGGCGGGGCGAAACCCGCCTCCCTTGGTTAGCAGGTCGCGAGGCCGGGCAAACCCTCGCGAAAGTGATTATCTGGAGGAGCGGCGGTCGCCCGTGTCCTTCTGGGAGCGAATGGCTTCGCGCACTTCCTTTTCCTTGGCCTTGAGTTCTTCAAGCTTGTCCTTGTTAGCCTCTTTAAAGGCCGCGATGAGTTGCTTGCGCTCCTCGCCGGAGGCGTCCTTGAGGTCGCCCCGCAGGCCGGCACTGGCGGCATGAACCTCCTTGCGGATGGACTTGGCGGCTTCGATCTTGGCTTTAACCTGCTCGGATGGCTCGGGGCGCTTTGCCCGGTTGGGTTTCATTCCCTTCAGTTTGATACTTGCACCCTTGGCGACCTCGGCCTGAGCCTTGATGCGGTCGACATTTTCCTCGCGGAAGGCCTTTACGGTTGCCTTGATGGTTTCCTGGTCGGCGTTCTCGCCAAGAGCGTCGATTCTTTTTTGTAGTTCTTCCCGGAGGGCTTTTTGTTCATTTCTGAAGCTTTCCAGCTTTTCCTTTTCGGCGTCGGAGAGGTTGGCGCGGGCAAGCATCTTCTTGGCAAATGCCATCCTGAGCTTTTTCTTGTCGGCGTCGGAAAGGTTAGCTTTGCGGGGCAACCCCTTGAAGAACCCAGGGCGCGGCTTGGCGAAGGCCCCGGCGGACAAGCTCAAGATTAAGGCGCCGAGAAGTAATGTAATCAGATTTTTCATGATGTTTCCTTTGTTTACAGGTTGTTAATGATGAAAAACAAGATTCTTGTCCTCCGGTTATTTGCATGATGTGGGCCAAAAGGAGTCTGTATTCGTAAGTTTCTTTTGTTTAGCTACATCGGATTATTTTTGGTGGCGGTTGGCTTTGCTTGATTTGAACGACTTGAGAATTATCTCCCAGGGAAGACAGCTCTTGGGTGGTGAATAATCCCCGATTTTAGGGCTTGGGCTTGACGGCAGTGTTTGGTTGGGAAGAATTGGGAGGGTCATGCCGAAACCTGAACCTGAGAAGCTTTCGCCTAAGGAGGCTCGCGAGGAGGCCCTGCGAGTGGTCCGCGAGGATCGTTTTCCCTTCCTTGCTACCATGGACGGCGACCAGCCGCGGCTTCGGCCCGTTTCACCCGTGCGTACGGAGGGTTTCGTCGTTTACGTGGCGAACCTGTTGAGCTACGGCAAGACAGCGGAGATTGCGGCCAATCCAAAGGTGGAGCTATGCTACCTGGACAAGGGGCACGACCAAGTGCGCATAACGGCAGTGGCCGAGGTGGAGGGGGCTCGAAAGACACTGGAATCCATTTGGCATGAGAACCCGCTTCTACGACAGTATCTCGGTTCCATCGACAACCCGGAACTTGTCATTTACAGGATGACGCCTTCGCGCGTGCGCTTCATGCGCGAGTGGGCCTTGGAGTATCACGAGGTGGAGGCCTAGCTCGGGGAGCGTTTGGGCTTCGATTCGCGAGGAGCGCGGGCAAGTTGCCTGCTCCGCTTTCTGAGGAGTTCCGGAAGGTGAGGGAACCGCGAGGCTCAGAGCATGTGGAGGCCGCGGCCGTCGGAGGCGAGGGCGGCTTCCTTTAGCGACTCGGAGAGTGTGGGGTGGGCGTGGATGGTGCGGGCAAGGTCTTCGGCGGAGCCGCCGTATTCCATGTGGGCGACAGCGGCGGCGATGATTTCGGAGGCGCTCTTAGCCACGATTTGGACACCGAGAAGGCGGTCGGTCTCGGCGTGTGCGATGACTTTGACGAGTCCTTCGGTGGCGTCGGTGGCCAGGGCCCGGCCGTTGGCGGCGAGGAGGAAGGCGCCGGTTTTCACGGGGAGGCCCCGTTCCTTGGCGGCGGCTTCGCCTAGCCCGACATTGGCGATTTCGGGGTCCACGTAGATGACGCCGGGGACGAGGTCGTAATCGACGTGTCCGGCTTGGCCTGCGATGATTTCGGCGCAGGCGACTCCGTCTTCCTCGGCTTTGTGAGCGAGCATGGGGCCGGGGACGAGATCGCCGATAGCCCGGACGCCGGGGAGGTTTGTTTGGAAGTTTTCGTCCACGAGGACGCGGCCCTTGTCGTCGGTGGTCACGCCGGCTTGGGCGAGTCCGAGTCCTTCGGAGTTGGGTGCGCGTCCCACTGCGACGAGGATTTTGTCTGCTTCGAAGGCTACGGGGCCTTTGGGACCTTCGGCTTGGAGGGTGAGGGAGCCGTCTTTGTGTTTCTCTGCACCGGTGACTTTGGTGGAGAGGGAGAAGGAGAGGCCTTGCTTGGCGAGTATGCGGCGGGCGGTTTTGGCTACTTCCGGATCGAGGGTGGGAGCTATTTCGGGGAGGAACTCGACGACGGTGACTTGGCTCCCGAGTCTGGCCCAGACGGAGCCTAGTTCGAGGCCGATAGCGCCGGCTCCGATGACGGCGAGCTTTTCGGGGACCGAGTCGAAGGCGATGCCATGGTCGCTGTGTACGATGGTCTCGCCGTCGTAGGGGAGGAAGGGGAGTTCGACGGGTTTGGAGCCGGTGGCAAGGATGATTTCCTTGGCCTCCGCAGTTTGGGTTTTCTTACCTTTGTGAGGTGTGACTTCCACTTGTCCGGAGCGGAGGAGGCGGGCGGAGCCGGGTAGGATTTCGATGCCGCGCTTTTCCACAAGCATGCGCACGCCGGAGCCTAGCTTTTCCACCACGCCTTCCTTTTTCTTCATTAGAGCGGCGAGATCCATCGAGAGGTTTTCCGCGTTGATGCCGTGCTTCTTGGCGTCGTGGGCGAATTGGTGGTAGAGTTCGGTGGAGTGAAGAAGAGCCTTGCTTGGGATGCAGCCGACATTGAGGCAGGTGCCGCCGAGGCGCGGGTTTTTCTCAACGAGGGCGGTCTTGAGCCCGAGTTGGGCGCAGCGAATGGCGCAGACGTAGCCGCCTGGGCCGGCTCCGATTACGAGGACGTCGAAAGTGGACATTGGGAAGGTTGAAGGAGACGAGAGAGGGCGGTCCGGTGGTGAGTGCGATTTATACTTCGAGAGCTAGGCGGACGGGGTCTTCTATGGCTTCCTTAACTTTGACCAGGAAGGTTACGGCTTCGCGTCCGTCCACGACTCGGTGGTCGTAGGAGAGGGCGAGGTACATCATGGGGCGGATGACGACTTCTCCGTTCACGGCAACGGGCCGCTCTTGTATGTTATGCATGCCAAGGATGCCGCTCTGGGGGGGGTTGAGGATGGGGGTGGAGAGCATGGAGCCGTATATGCCGCCGTTGGTGATAGTGAAGCAACCGCCCTGCATGTCTTCGAGCTTCAGTTTGCCCGATCGGGCGGCTTTGGCGTAGTCCACCACGGTTTGTTCTATTTGGGCGAAGGAGAGGCGGTCGCAGTCGCGAATGACTGGGACGACGAGTCCTTTTTCGGTGCCCACGGCCACTCCTACATCGTGATAGTGGTTTTGGACGAGGTCGGCGCCCTCGATGCGAACATTGAGTTCGGGGACGGCCTTGAGGGCGTGGACGACGGCCTTGACGAAGAAGGAGGAGAAGCCGAGCTTCACGCCGTGGCGCTCGACGAAGGAGTCCTGCAACTTTTTGCGGAGGTCGATGACGGCGGACATGTCCGCTTCGTTGAAGGTGGTGAGGATGGCGGCGGTTTGCTGGGCCTCGACGAGGCGGGAGGCGATTTTGCGGCGGATGGGGCTTAGGGGCTTGCGGGTGATGCGTGGGCCGTCCTGCGGAGTGGGAGCGGCGGGGGAAGGTTGCGGAGGCCTAGCGGGCGCCTGGTCCGGCTCGGGTTCTGGAGCCGGGGACACCGATTCAGGGGCGGGTGGCGTGGCTTTGGCGGCGGCGAGGACATCCGCCTTGAGGATACGTCCGTCCTTGCCCGTCCCTTGGATGGCGTTGGGGTCCACGCCGGTTTCGGCTACGAGTTTGCGCACGGCGGGGGAGAGGCGGGGGGCTTCCTCGGGTACGGTTTTTTCTTCGCTTTCGACGGGTTCGCCGGGGGGCGCTTCCTGTTGCGGAGCTTGTTCGGTTTCTAGGGCTGGGGTCGCTTCCGGCTCATGTGCGGTCGTGGCTTCCGTGGGCTCTTCCGGCTCTTTGGAGGGCTCCTCCAAGGGTCCATCTTCGGGGCTGGCCTTTTCATTGGGGGCTTCGGCGGCGGTGGACTCGTCTATGGTAGCGATGACGGCGCCGATTTCCACTTCCGCGCCTTCAACGACTTGAAGGGAGATGACGCCAGAGGTCTCAGCTACGCCTTCTTGGGTCACCTTGTCGGTTTCCAGTTCGTAGAGAACTTGTCCGGCTTGGACTTGATCGCCATCGGCGACGTTCCAGGAGGACAGGATTCCGGATGTGATGGACTCGCCGAGGGCGGGTACTTTGACTTCGGTGGGCATGGTTTCGGTTGGGTGGTTGTGGAGTGGTTTTGGTTGGGGGGCGGTAGTTCAGGCGTCTTCCATGCCGAGGGCTTCGGCTACGATCTGGGCCTGTTCCTTCTTGTGGAGGGTGAGGGAGCCGGTCGCGGGGCTTGCGGTGGGGGTGCGACCGACATACTCTGGGCGGCGGTCCAGGACTTCTTCCAGGATGGGGGAGAGGAAGCTCCAGGCCCCCATGTTCTGGGGTTCCTCCTGACACCAGACGAGGCGCTTGGCCTTGGCGTAGGGGGTGACGGTCTCGCGGAAGAGGTCTTCGTTGAAGGGGTAGAATTGCTCAACGCGGACGATTGCGGTTTTGTTGGAGCGGAGGTTTTCGCGGGCTGTCAGGAGATCGTAGTACACCTTTCCGGAGCAGAGGAGGAGGGTGTCGGCGGTTTTGGGCGGGGTGGGGTCGTCGAGGAATTCGCGGAAGCCGCCGTGGGTGAATTCCTTAAGGGCGGAGACGCATTGCTTGTGCCTGAGCAGGCTTTTCGGCGTCATTACGATTAGGGGCTTGGCGTACTCTTGCTTCTTTTGGCGGCGGAGGGCATGGAAGTATTGGGCGGGGGTGGTGAAGTTGCAGACTACCACGTTGTCCTCGGCGCAGCCTTGGAGGAAGCGTTCGAGGCGGGCGGAGCTGTGTTCCGGGCCTTGGCCTTCGAATCCATGGGGGAGGAGCATGACAAGGTCGCTTACGGCTCCCCACTTGTCTTCGGCGGACAGGATGAATTGGTCGATGATGACCTGG
>CAXGVD010000159.1:0-6084 GCA_964012695.1 uncultured Opitutia bacterium | reverse complement strand
CCTGTCGGCGATGTCTGCGGCTTGGTCCACCATGGCCCGGAAGGCGTGGTAGGTGGAGTCGGCCTCGACGTCGTCGGGCTTCTTTTCGTCGGCCAGCTTTTCGGCTTGGTCGAGGGGGGAGAGGTCGAGTTCCCAGCCTTTGGCGACTTTGGCGAGTTCATCGGGGGAGAGGCCGGACTTGCCTTCCTTGAGTTCGGCGAGGACGGCGAGGTCTTGGCGAAGGGAGCCGACGGAGGATGCGAGCGCGCTTGCCTTTTGCTTGGCGGTGCGGAGGCCTTGGAGGTAGCGTTGGCGGAGGCGTAGGGAAAGGTTCTTGAGTTCCTGCTCGCAACGGAGGCGAAGGTGGGAGTCCCGGATCTCCATCTTTTTGACGAGGTCCTTGCCTTGGAGTGTTTTGCCGTTGCGGCGGATGGCCCGGAATTTGATGGGAAAGACGTCCGCTGAGCGGTTCAGTTCGTTCTCGGTTAGGGTCATGATGCCGAGTTCGTCCTTCTTGAGGGCGTCGGCGACGGGTTTGCGCATAAGGGCGAGGTTGTCGCTGGACACCTCGTCGAGAACCACTAGGAGGCTGGGGACGACACCGGGTTTGGCTTTGGGAGGTCCGTAGGCGACGGCGGAGACGAGGGCGTCTCCGAGGGCGTTGGCAAGGTCTTCGGCTAGTTTGACTCTAGTGTCCATGGCGTTGGTTTCAGGTGTTGAAGGTTGATGTGTGGTTTTCTTGAAAAAAGATGCGCGTGCGAGTTGCACCGGGGAGGCGTTCAAGAAAAAGGCGCCCGAGCGAATGGGAAGGGTGGGGCGGAAACGGGGAAACGAGCGGAGAATGCCTGGAGGGGAATAAGCTCGTGAAAACAATTGTTCCGTTCACGATGTGGAAGATACCGGGCGAGCTTTACATTAGTCTATTGTAAAATGGCGCGAATTTTGGAATAGGGGGATGAAGGGTTGAGCGCAAATTATAGGCCCTATAATATTTACAGGGCTTAATATGTGCCAGGCCTTAGGCTTGCGGACTTGGGGAGCAGCGAGGGCGTTCCTGCCCCGGCTGCGGTTCAGGTTCGCAGGAGGTTGAGGTGTTCGGGGCGGAGGAACCCGGTGAGGAGTTGCTGGGGATCCAAGTAGGTAACGGGGCCGGTAGGGGAAGCGGCGAGTTCATCGTAGGCGTCGGCTAGTTTTTGGGCGTAGGCTTGGGGGGAATAGTGACTGCAGATGGCTTGGGCGTTGGCGTCGACGAGGTGTCGTGGGAGGGGAGAGAGGTTGGCTTGGCGGCGGATTGAGGCGGCGAGCCCGGGGGAGTCGGCGACGGCGGAGACAAGGGTTTCCTGGAGCGGTTCGTCGAGGCGCCCGAAGTCGAGTTGTCCGTCGCGAAGGATGGAGGAGCGGGCTTGTGTAAGGGCGTCGGGGGGTAGGGGGCGGCGGTAGGCTTGGTGAAGGTTGTGGAGGGCTGTGTGGAGGCGGTCGTCGAGGCTGGCGTCGGAGGGGAGGAGTTCGGCGGGGAGGTCGAGGCGGGGGTAGAGGTGTGAGAGGTCGATGCGGGCGTCGGCGAAGTCGGAGGTGACGGGGGGAAGGTCTCGTCCGTGTAGGGCTTTGCCGAAAGTCCAGGGTTCGAGGAAGCCGAGCCCGAATCCTTCCGCGACGCTGGTGGTGACGAGGGCTTGAGAGGCGGCGACGATTTGGAGGAATGGGAGGGGAGTGTCGTCTCCGATGCCGTAGGTGAGGGGGAGGCCGAGGTCTCGGGCGAAGGCTTGCCAGCGTTGGTAGGCGGGGCGGAAGGCGGGGTTGGTGGGGCCGAGGCTGTTGGCGAAGTGGAGGTCGGGCTGGGCTGCGGCGAGGAGGGCGAGTTCACCGAGGTTTTTGCGGCGTACGGCTCGTACGGGGTAAAGGTGGAGGTTGGGTGGTAGGTTGGCGTCGGGGCCGGACGTGGGGGCGGGTTCGACGGGCGGTTTTGGAATGGAATTCGGGAGAAGGATGGGTGGTGGGGCAAGGTCGGCGGCGAGGTCGGCGAGGATGCGGTGGTCGCGCCGGTTGAGGGCGGCGTAACGTATGCGGGGCCCTGTTGGGTAGAGGCGAGAGAGAACGTTTTCGAGAGAGCGGTGGTTGTCGGGGCGGCCGTCTTCGGCGAAGTCGTGTAGGTGGAGGAGTAGGGCGTGGCCGCGTTCGGCTAGGAGTGCGAGGGCGGCGGGAAGAGCGGGGTTTTTTCCGAGGGAGTGGTTGTGGACGTGCCAGATGTCGGGTAGCGAGCCGAGGGTGGCGCGGGCGGCGTCTTCGAGGCGGTCTGCGAGCGATTCCGGTGAGGGGGCGTCTTCTTGTGCGACATAGTCGAGCCCTTCCACCGTGGCGACGTTTTCGAGTTGGTCCCCGGGGTATGGGCGTCCGGCAAGAGCGGCGAATTTGTGGGGAAGGTCCTGGCGGGCGAAGGCGGCCAAGGTGTTTTCCACCACGCGGGTGACGCCGCCCGGTTGAAGGTGGTAGTGGACGACGGCGATTTTCATGAGGGCCGGGCCTGCGGCGGGGAAGAGGGCGGGAGGTCAGGAGAGGCCGCGTTTGGCCCGGTAGGCTTCGATTTCGAGCATGGGTGGCCGTTCCTCTTCAACGACTTGGTGGGTGAGCTGGCGGTAGTGGCTGTCTTCGACTTCGAACTGTCGGTAGAGGGTTTCCATGTCGGGGAGGTGGTCGATGCGTCCGTGGGCCTTTAGTCGGTTGAAGAAGGTCTGGAGGATGCCGAAGCTCATTTTGCCGAGGGCGGTGGTGGTCTGGTTGCGGTGGACGCGGCGGTCGAGGTCGGTTTGGGCGAAGGCTTCGAGGCCGAAGGGTTCGTAGAGATCGAGGAGGTGTGCGGTCTCAACTCCGTAGCCGATTGGGAAGGGAATTCGTTCGAGGACTTCGCGGCGGGCGGCGTATTCACCGGAGAGGGGTTGGATGATTTGGGCGAGTTCGGGGTAGAAGAGGGAGAAGAGGGGGCGGATAAGGATTTCCGTGACGCGTCCGCCGCCGCTGGGGCGAAGGCCGGAGGAGTAGTTGAGGGGGCGGTCGTAGAAGGCTTTGACGTACTTGATTTCGTCCCGACGGATGAGAGGGGCGACGAGGCCGTACACGAAGCGGGGATGTATGTTGGAGATGTCGGCGTCCACATAGCAGATGACGTCTCCCTTTAACTGGTATATCGCCTTCCAGAGGTTTTCCCCCTTGCCGCGTTTGTGGCCGGTCTCGGGCAGGATGTCGCCTGCGAAGTAGACGTCCGCCCCATAGGTAGCGGCGATTTCCCGGGTGCGGTCTTCGGATCCGGAGTCGATGATGGCGAATTCGTCCACGAGCTTGTAGCGCTCCATCAGTTCGGAACGAAGGATGAGGACTTCCTTTCCGATGGTTTTCTCCTCGTTGAGGGTGGGGATGCAGAGGGAGATGGAAAGGCCCCGGGCTTCCTTTTCCTCGACGAGCTTTAGGAGGTCCCAGAACTCGCCGTGGTGAAAGGTGTTGCGTTCGAGCCAGTCGTCTTTCGGGGAGGCGTTCATTCTTCGTCGCAGAGTCCTAGATCTATGGCTTGGAGGAGGGAGAGCAGCTGGGCGAGGCCGGGAAAGAGGGGCGGAAGCTGAATGGTTTCGTTTTCGTCGCGGAGGTTCTCGGCGGTGGTGAGACCGAGGGTGACGCCTGGGTGGCCCGCCCGGATGAGGGCGTTGAGGTCTCCCGTGCTCGGGTCCACCTGCGGAGTGATGGCGAGGGCGTCCATGATGGTCCGGGAGGTCTTGACGAGGGGGTGGGTGAAGGGAATGCCGCAGTTGGGACGTCGGGCCACCACTTCCAGCTCTGCGTTGACACCGCTTTCGAGGGAGAAGGCGTCCGCCAGTTCCCGTACGTGTTTTTCGAGGTCGGCGACGACTTCGTCCGCCTCGCTGGTTATCTCGAAGCGAAGGGAGCCTCGTAGGGGTACGGTGTTGTAGGTGGAGCCGCAACGCAGGGAGCCGAGTACCATACGGGTCTTGGGCTCTCGTGGCACTGGGATTTCGAGGATGCGGTGGATGATGCGGGAGAAGTGGCCGATGGGGCCGGAGGCGCCGAAGCGGCCCCAGTCGTAGTCCGGCGGAATGCTCAGGCGCAGTTCTCCGCGCAGGGCGCCGAGCCCCGAATAACTGAGGCGCCCTTGGGAAGCCCCTTCCACGCAGATGCCAGCCCGGAGGGGACGGCGCACGGTATCGAGGAAGTCGAGGGCGCCTTGCAAGTTGCCTCGGCCAAGACTTTTCACGTTGGCGAGAAGGAGGAGGTCGTCCTTAAGCCGTATGCCCGCGCTCGTCAGCAAGGTAGGGAGGGAGAGGACGGCGGCGAGGCCGATAGCGTTGTCCGCTATGCCCGGACCGGTCACATTGTTGGCTCCTACGCGCATGACGTGCCGGACGCCGGTGTCGAAGACGGTGTCCGCGTGAGCCATGACTAGGATGACGTTGTCCCCCTCGGAGCCGGGAAGGAGCGCGGAGGCGTTGCCGGCGTCGTCGATGACGGGGGAATCCAGCCCGTTTTCTCGGAAGCGGTCGTGAATGAAGCGGATGCGCTCTTCCTCGGCGAATGTGGGGGCGGGGATTTCCGCGAGGAGCACGGCGGTGGAGAGAAGCTGTTCCCGGACCTCTGCGAGTTTTTCGATCTGCTCGGGCAAGGCGCTCAGGACGCCGGCCAAGGCTTCGGCTTCGGTATCGGTTTCGTTCGTCATTCTCGCCTCTGCGTCTAGGAAAAAGGAACGGGTCCGGCCACGCCAAAGTTTTGGGCGGGGATTTGGGGTTGAAAAACGCGGAGGCTTGGGACATGCGTGAGCCTAAATCGGCCCACGCTCATGACTTCGAAGAACATCGGTTTCGTCTCCACCCGTTTCGCGGGGCAGGATGGGGTGTCCCTGGAGAGCGCCAAGTGGGCGGAAGTGTTGTGGGAGGATCGCCACGTCAGCTTTTGGTACAGCGGCAAGAGCGACCGTTCGCCGGACGTCAGCCACGTCGTTCCCGAAGCCTACTTCGGCTTTCCCGAAAACGTCTGGATCAACGAGCGCATCTGGGGGGAGGAGCGACGCAGCCGCTTAGTGACGGAGCGCATCCGGGACTTGGCCGAATACCTAAAGAGCACGCTTTACCGTTTCGTGGAGAAGTTCGAGTTGGACGTGCTGGTGCCCCAGAACGCGCTGGCCATACCCATGCACGTGCCCTTGGGCATCGCCCTTACGGAGTTCCTTTCGGAGACCCGTATGCCAGCTATCGCCCACCACCACGATTTCTATTGGGAGCGTACCCGCTTTTCCGTGAACGCTGTGCCCGAGTACCTCGACATGGCTTTCCCCCCCGACCTCCCCAACATGCGGGACGTCGTCATCAACCAGGAGGCCCAGGAGCAACTTGCCCTTCGCAAGGGCATTTCCTCCCTCGTCATCCCGAACGTCTTCGACTTTGAGAACCCGCCCGCCCCGCCCGACGAGTACGCAGCCGACGTTCGCGAGGAACTGGGTCTGGAGCCAGACGACTTCTTCATCCTCCAACCCACCCGGGTCGTTCCACGCAAGGGCATCGAGCAGTCCATCAAGCTCCTAAGCTTCCTCAAGAATCCAAAGTGCAAGCTCGTTATTTCCCACGAAGCGGGGGACGAGGGCTACGAGTACCTCGGAATGTTGGAGCAGCTTGCCCTCGAGGAAGGCGTGGACTTGCGCGTGGTCGCGGATAGGGTGGGGGAGGTCCGCCAGCGAGATGCCAAGGGCCGCAAGATCTACACTCTTTGGGATCTCTATCCACACGCCGACTTTGTCACCTATCCGAGCCTCTACGAAGGCTTCGGTAACGCCTTGCTTGAAGCCTTTTACTTTCGCAAACCCGTCCTCATCAACCGCTACTCCATCTTCGTGCGTGACATCGAGCCCAAGGGCTTCCGCCTCCTCACCATGGACGGTTTCGTCACACCCACCCTCGCCGAGCGCGTTCGCGAAGTGCTGGAGAACGAGCGCGTTCGCAATGAGATCGTCGAGCACAACTACGAAGTCGCTCGCCACTTCTATTCCTACTCTGTTGTGCGCAGCAACCTGCGGGCCTTCCTCTCCAGTCTAACCGGTTACTGACGCCCCGG
>CAXGVD010000158.1:0-6173 GCA_964012695.1 uncultured Opitutia bacterium | reverse complement strand
GAGCATCGCCTCCGCCGGAAAGGAAACGTCTCCCATCTTCTCTCTCCTCGATGCGGAACCACGCGGAGGCATTCATTCCGTCCACGGAAAAGGAGACGAGTCCTGGGGTTTCGCGGGCCACGGCCTCGGTGCAGGCCGCGTCCAGGCGAGCGTAGGCCTCGGCGGCAGCGAGTCCTCCCCGGAGAAGGAGGGCGAGCTTGGTCTCGGTAGGCTTGTCGTCGTGAAGGGCGGCGTTCATGCCGAGCAGGGAACGAACCACGCGGATAGATCGAAGGGGACTGCGGAAAAAGGAAAGCAAACGCGGCCAGGCGAAGCCGTGGGAGACGGCGCCGAGAAAGGCGTTGTAGTTCGTAAAGGCAAGTCCGCCGGGGGAAAGACGTACGGAATCGTCCGAGGCGTAGCGTACGGTTACGGGGGCTCCGAGCCCGGAGCGTCGGGACCATTCTTCGGAGCAGGCTTCAACGGCTCGGGCGAGAGCGGCGACCGGAGCCGTTTCTTGCAGGCGAGAAGTCATCGGGAGGCGACAAGTTCTTCCAATTTGTCCAAGAATCGCAAGGGTGTTTCCTCTTCCGAATAAGGGACGGGACGGGGAGGTTCGTGGATTTGCATGGGCACGACTCGGGGGCTTGAAGCCAAGGGAAGTTGGCCGGTTCGCTTTTCCCAGAAATTCAGGTTGTTGTGTTCCTGGGGCATGATGCCTCGGGAGACGTCAAAGAGCATGGGGACGCCGCAGGCCACGGCCTCGGAAGTGGTTCCCGCGCCGGGTCTGGCGTAGAGGAAGGTGGCGGAGCGAAGGAGCGGAGCAAGCTCCTCGGCGGGAAGGGTTGGGAGGGCCCGCAGACGGACGCGGGGATGCTCGCCGAAGTTTTCGAGCCAGCGAAGCGTCTTGGCGTTGTTGCCGCAGAGAGCGACGATTTGGGCTTCCCGGGCAGATGATTGGGTACTGAGGACGACGGAAAAATGGCGATTCACGCCGTTGGCTCCAGTGCCGAGGACGAGGAGGGGTCGGTTGGCGTCTAAGTCCCACTTATCACGGAGCAAGGCGGCGTCCTCGCCGGGCTTGGGCTTGTGAAAAAAGGGCGGGCGCAGGAGCAAGCCTGCACAAAAGACCTTATCGGCAGCCATACCGCGCTTGCGCGCGGCTTCGCAGGTTTCCTCGACCGGACCGGCAAAGAGGTCGACCGCTGGGTTTATCCAATGGCGGCTGAAGCCGGGGCCGTCGGCCAGTTCGCCGCAATAAACTACGAACGCGGGAGGAGACGCGGGCAGGGCTCGGCGAACAAGTTCGAAATAGCCGTGGTTAAGGTGGGCGTGCACGCTGACTACTAGATCGGGCTCGATGGATCGGACGGTTGCGCTGAACTTTCGGGCACCAAGAATCAAGGACGGCATGCGGTGCATGGACGCCTTCTCCAAAAAGGAAAAATAAAAGCCGTGCAGGGCGGGTAAGGTCTTTTGGATGAGGTTGTAGAGGCCCGTCCCGGCTCGATAAAGCCGGGAGCCATTTTCGAGGGGACGGAGGATTTTCACGACGTGACCGCGGGGCTCCGCCCACTTACGAAGCGCGTTCGCCCTTATGTCGTGTCCGCCGCCGGTGGAGGAAGTGAGGACAAGTATTTTCAAGGGAGAGGAACGGGCGAGACGTTTCAGTTTTTGGTTAGGCCGAGGGTCTCGTCCATCATTTCGGGAAGACGCTCGGCGAAACGTTCCCAAGTGTCGGAGACGGCGGGTTCGCGGACTTCGAGCAACTCGCGCGTTTCCGCCGCTTCAACGCTGAGAAAAAGGAAGTACTTGGTCCAGACGGCGGGCTCCCCAAAGCTTTCGTCGGCTATACCGTTCATAAGGAAGCGAACCGCTTGGAGGCGGGCTTCCTCAAGGACGGGACGTTCGCTTTCCTTGAAGTCGGGGGAGGACTCGTAGCGAAGGAGTTCCCGGAAACCCAGTTGGGTGCGCCCGAGCCGGCGGTCGGGAGTGACTTCAGAGCGAGCGGCGCGAAGCGTGTCCAAGGCCCTCCCGAGGGCAGGCAGGAAATCCTGAGGACGTGAAGTCATGCCAGCTCGTGCACCACGAGACCACTGCGGAGCTTGGGCTCGAACCAAGTAGTTTTCGGGGGCATGATTTGGTCGGCGTCGGCGATAGCGAGGAGTTGCTCCATGGAAACGGGGTGGAGGGCGAAGGCGGCCGCCATTTCACCGGAGTCCACCCGCCGCTCCAGTTCGGATAGCCCGCGTATGCCGCCCACGAAATCGATGCGCTTGTCGCGCCGCAAGTCCGTGATGCCAAGGATGGGGGCGAGAACGTGTTCGGAAAGGATGGTTACGTCGAGGGAACCAATCGGGTCTCCCTCCGTCCATGTCCCCGACTTGGCACGGAGGTGGAACCAGCGGCCCTTGAGGTAAAGGCCGAAGCTCCGCAGGGCGTCGGGGCGGAAGGCACCTGCAGGATGAGGAATCAGTTCGAAGGACTCGGCTAGGCGGGCGAGGAAGTCGTCCTCGGAAAGACCGTTGAGGTCAGTTACGACACGATTGTAGTCAAAGATTTCGAGCTGGTCGTCGGGAAAAAGGACGGCGAGGAAGTTGTTATACTCCTCGGAGCCGTCGTGATCGGGGTTGGCCTCGCGACGCTCCTTGCCGACGCGGGCGGCGGCGGCGGTGCGGTGGTGCCCGTCCGCGACGTAGAGGGCGGGCACCTCCGCGAAAAGAGCGCCGAGGCGGGCAACGTCATCGGCCTCGGCCACGGCCCAAAGTTCGTGACGGACTCCGTCATCAGCCACGAAGTCGCAGACGGGAGCGGATTGCAGCTTTTCCTTCACGAAGGCGTCGATGGCCTCGCGTCCACGGTAGGAAAAGAAAACGGGTTCGGCATTGACGTCGAGGACGTCCACGTGGCGGACGCGATCGTCCTCCTTTACGGGGCGGGTCAACTCGTGCTTCTTGATGCTTCCGTCGTAGTACTCGTCCACGAGGCAACAGCCTACGACTCCCGTTTGCGAACGCCCATCCATGGTGAGGCGGTAGAGGTAGTAGGAAGGTGCTTCGTCCCGAACGAGCACGCCTTGATTGAGGAGCCAACGGAAGTTTTCGCGGCCCTTGGCGTACACCTCATCGGCATAGGAATCGCACTCGGCAGGGAGGTCAATTTCGGGTTTTACGACGTGAAGAAAGGAGATCGGGTTGCCCTCCGCCTCGGCTCGGGCCTCCTCGGAGTTCAGCACGTCGTAGGGACGCGATGCCACCAGGGACGCTTTGTCGGAAAGAGGTCGAACGCCTCGAAATGGACGAAACACAGCCATAAGAGTAAGTCGGAAGAATTTTGCCGAAGAAGAGAAGAAAGGGTTCCGGGCAAGTTACAATTGGCCCCGGTTCCGCGTATAGTGAAGCGACAGCGAACCACGGACCGACAAAAGGTCAACGGGGAACGTAAATGATGAGGGAGCCAGACTAAGAAACCGCCGGCATAGGCTTTTCGACACGAGAGAAGCTGCGTCTTCTAGGACAGGCCAAGAACACCCTCTCCTAACAACACAAAAGAACACGCCAACGCGCGGACCGCCTCATCCACAACACCACTGACGAAATCGTTAGGGGCGCCCGTTCTGAGCAAAGAGGAAGTCTACGTAGGTGGCGCTCGCTCGGGAGTCTAAGAGTTTGGGTGAAGCAGAGTTCAGACCAAGCGCCTGCGCGAGCAGGAATAATTGAGACTCATTCTCAAAAGGCGTTGACCAAGCTTTGCATTTAGCCTTAAAACGAAGCGTTTGCGGACCTGTGAATCCCGCAGTTTCTTCTTATGATTCGGTTAGCTTTCCCAGTTCACGGCGGACGGGGCCTGTGTCGCGGCCTTCTCCCCGCTTTTCTTTCCTTCTTCATCTTCTGCGGGCTTCAAGCTCAAACTACGGTGAAGGAAACCCGCAAGCTCATAGAGGAATGGGTGGGCGTGGAGAAACTCGTTTCGGAGGAAGCGAGCGATTGGAAGGCTGAAAAGGCCTCGCTCTCCGACCTCGCCGCGGCTCTTCGGGGTGAGATCGAGGAACTGGACGAAAACTTGGCCGAGTCCGACGAGGAGGCTGCGGGTGTCTCTCGTCAACGAGCCGAACTGAACGACCGCAAGGCGACCGCCGAAAACGCCACCGCGCGCCTGCTCCAAGGGGTGCGCGAACTGGAGCGCGAATTGATCACCGCCCTACCCGCCTTTCCCGCCCCACTCCGGGACCGCCTCGTCTCCTACCGGGAAAAGCTAACCAACAAGGAAAAGCGCTCCACCCTCCCCTTGCGCGAACGTTTGGAAACTTGCGTCGCCATCCTGCAGGCCGCTCATCTCTTTCACCAAGCGGTGAACTTGGAGAAACAGGAGTTCAGTCTGGACGACGGCCGCTCACGCGAATTTCAGGTTCTCTACTTCGGGCTTTCCCGAGCCTACTTCGTCAATGAGGCGGGTAGCGTGGCGGGATACGGTACTCCGACTGCCTCGGGCTGGAAATGGACTCGGGCGGACTCCCTCGCCGCGGAAATCCGCAAGGGCGCGCTGATCCGAAACAAACGGGCGCTCCCCGCCTTTCTCCAGCTTCCCGTACAAGCTCCCGCCCCAACCGTCCGAAGCGAAAAGACCGCAGAATGAGGCCGCCCTGCACAGCTCTTCGCCCCGCAATGACTTTCCCGCTTTTGAAGCGCGGGTTTTCGGGTTCGCTCCTTTTACCTCTCCTTATCCTCGTCGCCTGCCTCTTTGGCTCGACTCCTCTTCCCGCCGTCACCTTGGAGGAAGCCCGGGCGGGCGCAAAGCGAGACTTGGAGGGAGCGCAACGCCGTCTCGCCGACCTGCGCAAGCGCATAGAAGAGGAAAAGATTCCTCTTGTGCGCGAGGTCAACGAGCTGGAACGCAACGCCCGAAAAAAGCGGGAGGAGTTCGACCGCCGCCTCCGCCAGCGCGACAACCGGGACGCCGCGCTGCTCGATCTCCGCGAAGAAGTGGAGGAAGCCGAGGCGGAACTGGCCGCAGAGCTCGGTCTGCTCCGCGACTACGCCCGTAGCTGGCGTGCGGGACTCCCCTCTCCCGCCCAAGCGCACTTGGCCGAAGGGCTCGCCGCAGCCCTATCCACTCCGCAGGGGCAAGACGCGCCGGCCTCCGAAGCCGAGCTCGCCGCCCAGCTTCGCGTGGCCCGCATCTCCCTTCGCCACCTCCAAGACTCCTACGGCGGTCTGCGACTGGAAGGCGAAGCCATCGTCCCACCCGAAGGCGAACGTAAAAAAGGAGCCTTTCTCCTGCTCGGGCCTCTCGCCTTCTTTTCCGAACCCGGGGGGGCGGCGGGCATCGTGGCTCACACCACTCGGCTCGACGACTCAGGACACCTGACCTCCGCCTCGGTCCGCACTCATCCGCCCGCCCGCGCCCTGCCCACCCCCGAGCCCATAGCCGAAACCATCCGAACCGCCTTGGCCGCCTCGCCCGGCGCAGAAGTGACCCTGCCCCTCGACCCCACCCTCGGCAAGGCCCTCGTCATGGAGACGGGCGAACCCACGCTCTTGGAGGAACTCGCCAAAGGCGGCATCTGGATCTATCCCATACTCCTCTTCGCCGCCCTATCCAGCCTCATCGCCCTTTTCAAGGCCTGCCAAATCCTGTGCGTCCGGGCGCCGAGGAAGCCCGCCGAGCTCCAGACCTCCTTTTCCGGCCCTTTCGAAACCTTGCGGCGGGCCGCCAAGGAAAACGCAAGTCGCTCCCCCGAAGTGCTGGAAGAGATCCTCTACGAGCGCATCATCGACGCCCAAGCCCGCCTCGAAAAAGCCTTGCCTCTCGTCGCCGTAACGGCGGCCACGGCGCCGCTACTCGGACTACTCGGTACGGTCACGGGCATGATCGACGTTTTCCGCCAAATCACCAACTTCGCCAACCCCGAAAACAGCGAGTTGGCCCGCGGCATCTCCGAGGCACTCGTCACCACCAAGTTCGGCCTCGTCACCGCCATCCCCGCCCTCATCGTCCACGCCCTGCTCTCGCGACGCCTTCAAGGCCTCGTGGCCAAAATGGAAACCTTCGCCTCACGACTCGTCTACCTATCCGCCGCCAACGGCGGAAATCACTCGGACGGAACGGCGAACGAGGAAAAAGAAAACGGCGTAGGCGAAGACAAAACAGCCTCCCGCTCGCCCGAGGGATAAAGTTCTCGCATCCGCTTCCTT
>CAXGVD010000157.1:0-6185 GCA_964012695.1 uncultured Opitutia bacterium | reverse complement strand
ACGGAACATCGAGGGATTTTTTTGTACCACGATATCTTTGTCGTAGGGAACGAAACCGTCCAAGCTTAACGGACTGACGTGGGTCAGGGGAGTCGTGAAGAAAAACGTTTCATATCCTTCCGATTTACAGTAACTGACTGGAATAAAACCTTCCTGATCGATGATGATATGCCCGTCGTCGCCCGGACTGACCTTTGCTTTCGCCGCTAGCGAAATCTGGCCATGTAGGCGATTGGTATTTCCTGCATCGAAGACAAGCTTGCCCCTCTGAAGGTTATAGAGGGAAGTGACCCATCTGGCCGTGGCCACTGGATCACAAGCGGGCAACTCGCGTTTTTTGCTCTCCCCCGCGTGTATTTGAGAAGACCAGGCCAACGCAATGGCAAAGGTTACGATAAGAGATGCGTATGCGTTCATGGGTAGCAGGAGTTAGAGGAGGTTCAAGTAGGTGATTTTGGTTAGAGGAGACCAGCACGAATATCTTGATCGATCATCATCCTGACAAACTATTGAGCAAGATCACTCTGGCTCAGTAGGACATCTTCAAGCAATTGCCTTTAGTGGACGTAAAACAGGCGTACCAATACTTCGAACGGTCTCGCTTCCAAAGAGATACCATTGTTTTAGGTCAAACAAGTCCGAATGACCATAGCCGTCAAAGGGGTCAAATCGAGTCCCGTATCACCTTGATTAAAGGGGTCTTAGTTCTCAAAAGAGAGGATTCGTCTCAGGAGTTCCAATTCCTCTCCTTCCGCCATTCGGGTTTGCGCGGTTCCCCGCCCGTATTTGCGGGAAGCCCCTTACCCTTCCTTTTGGAAGACTTCTACGGCGGAGCGGAGTTTGAAGAGTTTGGAGCTTATCTTGAGATTCCGGGAGGAGTAGCCTTCCCGATTGACCAGCAGGCGTATGCGGTTGCGGCTCCTGACAAAGCTCACGCAGGCGCCTTCTTGGGCGTACTTGGCGCCTTCGCCCACCGCGAGCACACCTTTCTTTTCGCAGAGGGTGCATTCACTCCAGCGCTCGTTCTCCGACTCCAGGAAGTAAACTACGGCACAACCCTTGAAGATTTCCTCCTCTTCGTCGGCGTCGGGAATTCTGGCTAGGGAGAACACTTTTATAGAGCGGCCCTGAAGGGTGATGTCCAGCTCGTCGATGAGGAAGAGCAGAGCTTGGGCGAATTGGTGGTTATCGTCTCCTATCACGGCCAAGCCGACGGTCTTCCCCTCGGGGGGCAGGTCCGCTTCGTCCCAGGTGGAAAAGCGCAGAAGGTGTGCCAGATAGGCCGCCATGAAGTGGGCCTCCCGGCGTTGCTCTTCGTTGGACGGCGGTTGGCTCCCGTAGGCAGTGGATCCGGTTCCCCACGCAAGCAGGCTCGCAAGCGCGAACAGCGCCGAGCGAACGAACATCGGGCAAAAGCTCGTTATGCGGATGGGCGGCAACATGGAAGTAAGGTTGGAAGCAAAAAAGTCAGAATCTTTTGGTCAGACTCAATAAGAAGGAACGCTCGATTTTTCCGGGTTCTACGTCGAGGTCGACGTACATGGTTTCGGGGTGATCGGGGTCTAGAAGATCGCGTCCGAAGAGGCCGATTTCCCAAGTCTCGTCGGGTCGCCATACGAGCCCCAGGTCCATCCGAAGATGGGCGGGCACGGATATGGGATTATAGGAAGAGGGGATGACGCGGGTGGAGGTGTAGTAGAAGTTTTGCGAAAAAGTCAGGTCGTCACGCAAACGGAGGTGGGAACTCATGTTGGCGATGGTCTTGGGGAAATCTGAGCTTTCCACGCCTTCCTTCTCACTGAAGGTGCGGGAGACGCCGCCCTTGAGTTGCCATGAATCGACGGGGGCGAAGTCGAAGGTGAACTCGCCACCCGTGGTCTTCACGTCGTTGACCTCATACTTGGGCGGCCCGGAAAAGATGGCGTCCCGGGTGTCGTAATGATAGAGGGAAAGCTCAAAGGTGAGGTCGTCCCGGGGCTGGGTGCGCCAGCCGAGTTCGTAGGCATCGGTGACTTCCTTTTCGTAGTCGGGGTTGCCGGGGAAGGATTGGTTCAACCAAGCCCCCATGGCGGGAACGTATAACCGGGCGTAGTTCACCTTGGCGTATCTCTCGATCAGAGAGGATGTGCGGTGAGCCCGGGAGTAGGCGGTCCAGAGAACGTTCGAATCATTCACCATCCAGGAGGCTCGAGCACCGGGTTGAAGGCCGAAGTCGGTAAGATCACTTTCCTCCACCTTCATTCCCACGGAAAGGAGCAGGTTGTCACTCGCCTCGTAGGAATCCTGTAGAAAGCCGGTGAAGCGATTGAATTTGGTTGGATTGCTTCCGTAGTCCAGGATGGCAATATCGGTGGAGGGAACGAAGGAGGTCGGCGTGAGGGTGCCGGAAATGGTGTCGATGGTCGGGAAGGCCCAAGGAGGAGTCATTCTGGAATCCACCATTTCCTCCATGCGCCTGTACCCCACGCCAAAGGCGAGGTGGTGCCGTTCGCCCAAGGGTTGGTCGGCCCGGAAGTCGAGGTCGTACTCGTCCTCCTCCCAATAGTACCCGACATGGCCTAAGAAAGTCCGGTAACGCTCCGCATAAGCGGCGAGAGACCACTCCATGTCCGTGTCCGTGATTCCCGTCAGCTTGCCCCGGAGGTGACCGGCATCCACGGGCATTTCTCCGTAATACTGGTACCGGACGAATCCCTCGGGCATCCCCGCGTTGGAGAAGGCCAAGTACGGCTGCCAAGTCGAGGGAACGGCGGCACCGGGAAAGCTTCCGGGTGAAAGCGTCTCTGCTCTGGCGGCCGTGGCGATGGGAATGAGGTCGGGCTGGCCCGAGGCATCCACGCCGTTGTAGTAATAAAGCCGATGGCTAAGGTCCAGAATGTGCTCCACGCGGCGCTCGCCGTAGGCTCCGGAGAAGGTAAGATCGAGATTCGGCGAAAGCATCTTGTCGTAGCGGAAGCCAGCTTTACGGAAGTAACCGTCGTCCCGCGCAGGCAAGCCGGAGAGCAGTTCGCCCTCGGCGTATTCCTGGTCCCTAAACCAGACTCGGTAAAAGGCGTCTTCGCCCGCTTGTCCGCCATGGACGTAGTCGCCTAGGAAGGTGCCGTCGTCCCGAATCACCAGACGGACGGAATCGCCTTGGGTGGCGGCGGCGCTCTTCGTCACGATGTTGTACACGCCGCTGACAGCGTTGGTGCCCCAAATGGAAGCTCCGGGACCGCGAACGATTTCTATCCTGTCGATTATTTCCAGAGGCACCCCTTCCACCGTGGCGTTCACGGTGCCTCCCATGTGCTGGAGCATTTCTCGACCGTCGGTCATGGCGAGGAACTTCTCGGTGGAGGAACCGCTGAAATTGCGCATGATGACGTAGTCGTCGTATCCCACGCCCCGGCTCACAAACATGCCGGGGACGCCACGCAAGGCCTCCACAGTGAGGACGTGTCCGTTCAGACTGAAGTCGTCGGGACGAATCACATGGACCGAGGCGGGGTTTCTCCAATACTCCTGCTCGTAGCCCAGAACACCTTTGATCGGCCTGCGGGCCAATTCCCGCAAATCGAGGCCGAAGAGTCTCCTTAGCTCGGCTTTTTCAAAGGGGGTAAGGGCGTTCGCACTCCTTTCGACGGGAATCAGCTCAAGCTTAGGCAATGTGGCGTTCGCTTCGACTTCGTTGGCATCGCCTTTTTCCTGAGCGTGGAGGTTGCACGCAAGAGTAAGTCCCAAGAAGAAGACAAACTTCACGGCACGGGGGGAATCTCCGAAAAGAAACAACACTTTTACAGGAAGAAACTGAAGCCTTAGGCGGCCCCGTCAACCAAGTCAAGCCATTGATTCAAACCACCACTGAACGAGTAAATCTCCGCGGCGGATTCAGGACGCCAGCGGAGCACTTTTTTCTTTTCAGGAGTGGGCTTCGGCCACGTCTATCATGCTCTTAAGGATGACGTTCCAGGTATCCGGATTTTCCAAGGTGGCGTTGGGGAACATGCAACCGTCCCAGCAGATATGCTCGATGGCACGGTCGGCGTAATCCTTGAGCCAGTAACCGGCGCAACGGGTAATGTCGAGTTTGCCGTTGGGGTCGTCGGCGGGGCAGTGCTTGCCCGTTTTGTCGTGGGAACCTGCGCCGTGGACTTGGCCGTCGTTTTGGGCGACGTGAAAGTCAATGGTCCAGGGGCGGAGCTTGTCCGTCATCTGCTCGTAGGCGGGCCAGAACTCATCCTCGGTGTAACCTTCCTGCAGGAGGGCGTGCTCGGGAGCGTTGTAACCAAGCACATAGAGGTAAGTGTGAGCGAGGTCCGCCTGAAAGCCGAGTGCTTCGGGCATACCCACGCCTTCGAGCACGTCGAGCATGTCCTTCCAGCTGTGCATGCCGGCCCAGCAAATTTCTCCTTCGGCGGCGAGGCGCTCGCCGTGGTCCGCGGCAATCTTGGCGGCTTCCTTGAAGGTTTCGACGATGACGGCGGTGTGGGCGGCGGCGTCCTCGCGCCACTTTTCAACGCCGAACTCGGCGGAATCAATGCGGATGACGCCGCGCTTGCGGGCCCCGTGCTCGTTGAAGACTTTGGCGATGCGGCAGGCCATCCTGACGGCTTCGAGGAATTTGTCGCGTTGCTCTCGGGTGCCCATGGCGGAATCGCCCACGGTGCCCTGCCAGACGGGGGCTACGAGGGAACCGATGTCGAAGCCCTTACCTACGATGAGGTCGGCGATTTCCTTCAACTCATCGTCGGAGGCTTCGGGGTTGGTGTGGGGGAGGAAAAGGAAGTAGTCGATGCCGTCATACTTGCGTCCGTCCACCTCGGCTGCGGCGGTGAGGTCGAGCATGCGTTCTAAGAGGATGGGGGGTTCCTCTCCTTCGTTGGTTCCTTTGCCCACGAGGCCTGGCCACATGGCGTTGTGTAGTTTAAGTGCGCACATTGTAATTAAATCCTTTCAAGGTGAGAGGTTAGCGTTCGAATAGGAAGTAAAGAAAGGGGCGGACATGAGCGTAAAAACTCGCGGACGGGCAAGAAAAAAAAGCGAAGGGCTTGCCTTTGGCGAAAGAACGGCTTTCCTAGAAACAAGCTCGAAAGCCATTATTGTATTCAGACAAGAGAGAAAGAAGGACTCGCTGTTCTGCAAAGGCTCGCGCCAATTCAAAATTATGGCCAAAATCCAATACTTAGGAAAACCCAAGACATGACAAAGCATCTGTTCGCCATTCTATTTAGTGCCTCCCTGCTTCACGGCGGAGAACTCGCCACTTGGACCAGTTCCACAGGTTCCACTATGGAGGCGGAACTCGTCGAGTACGCCAAGTCCAGTAACTCCGCCTTCTTCAAGGCTTCCTCGGGTCGCATATTTCAGCTCGGTCTGACCCGCCTCGCGGAAGGCGACCAACAAAAAGTTCTCGCTTGGGCGGCTAAGAACCCGTCAGAATCCACCACCCCTTCCGCTTCTCCTATCAAGGCAGGCGGCAAACTAACCCCCGGTATGGCGGAACTGCTCGCGGGTGAGCTTCATGATGCAAACGGCAAGAAAATTTCTCCCGACCAACTCGCTGGAAAGGTCGTAGGCTTTTACTTCTCCGCCCATTGGTGCCCACCCTGCCGAGCCTTCACGCCCAGCTTGGTGAAGTTCCGAAACGCAAACAAGAAGGACTTCGAAATCGTCTTCATCAGCTCCGACCGCAACCCCGAGGCCCAAATGAGCTACATGAAGGAGGCGTACATGAAGTGGCCCACCATGAAGCACCGCTCCAAGGAAGCAAACGCCCTCGCCCAAAAGTACGGCGTGCGCGGCATCCCGTCCCTCATCATCGTGGGGCCGGACGGCAAAACCATCACCAAGAACGGTCGCGGAGACGTTTCCTCCAATCCCGAGGGCGCCCTCGCCAGTTGGAAAAAGTCGTCCTGAGCGCTGGCGGGGGCGACTACTCCCCCACCCTTCACGCTTTGCACCGGTTACCGCTAAACGCGCGATTGCTTCGGACTGGGCCCGTTCGTGGCTTGAAGCTTCGAAACGACCCGTCCCGTTGAATACCACTCGCTCAACCCTCAAGAAGCCGAGCAAGCGAAGCCGAGCGTTTTCAAGCACCCTCGTCCTCGGGGCATCCTTCTTCCTCCCCGGCGAGGAAACTCCAGCTCGCGAATGGAGCCACACCTCGCTGTGGCTGAAAAAAGGGGACGTGGTGGAAGTCACGC
>CAXGVD010000156.1:0-6189 GCA_964012695.1 uncultured Opitutia bacterium | reverse complement strand
GCGTCCGGCCTTGCGTTCGAGCAAAGGCAGGAGGTCGTCGGCGAGAGCGTCGTCTCCGGGACCGACGTGGAGCGTCGCGGTCAGGGAACCTTCGGCTTCGCGAGCCAAGGAGAGCAACTCGTCCGTGTCCCGAGCCCGCAGGACGAGCGAAGCAGGCCCGAAGGATTCCGCCCGCAGGAGCGGATCGGAGCGAAAGTGCTCCGCCTGACTCACGAACAAGCGGCAAGCGGACTTGTTACGGCGAGGCTCCAACGTTCCCTCCGATTCCGCCCAGACAGGCGTCCGCTCGGCGAGCGAGGCGACGCTTGCCTCGAAATTGTCGCGAATGACCGCGTTTAGCATGGCGACGGGAGGCGCCTTGCGGAACTCGGAAGCGGCGACGGCAAGAAAGGCGTCGAGGTCCGGACCGTCCGAGGCAACGAGTATTCCCGGTTTGGTGCACATCTGACCAGCGAACAAGATGACGGCTCCGGCATAGCCTGCGGCAATCTCCCCTCCCCTCTCCCGCAAGGCGCCGGGCAAGACGTATAGGGGGTTGAGGCTTCCCATTTCGGCGTGAAAGGGAATCGGAGCGGGACGAGCGGCGGCAAAAGCGGCCAATGTGCGCCCTCCCGCCAACGAGCCCGTGAAGGCCACCGCAGACGTCAAAGGGTGTTCCACCAGTTCTCGGGCCACGCGATTGGCGGCTCCCTGCAAAAGAGAAAAGGCTCCGGCTGGAATCTCCGCCTTTTCCGCCGCCTTACCGGCCACCTCCGCCAGCTTCGCGCAGGTGGCGGGATGTCCGGGGTGGGCCTTCACCACCACTGGACAACCCACGGCGAGGGCGGAAACCGTGTCCGTCCCAACCACGGAAATGGCCAAGGGGAAGTTGCAGGCTCCGATGACCACCACGGGACCCAGAGCCACGTTGCTCGTCCGCAGGGCGGGTTTGGGAAAGGGCTTGCGGTCCGGCTCGGCATCGTCCGAACGAGTTTCTCGCCACCTATCCAAACGGGCGAGGTCGGCGAAGAGACGGGCTTCCGCCGCCGTCCTCGCCAGTTCCATCGAGAGACGAGACTCCCCCAAAGCGGTTTCCGAATCCGCCAAGGCCACGATTTTCGAGGCGTCCCGCTCCAAACCATCGGCGATACCCTCCAGGTACGCCGCCCGACGCTCGCCGTCCAGCTTACGGAAGACGGGAAAGCAGGCCGCCGCCTTTCGGACGGCGGCGTCCACCTCGCGGGATGTGGCGTCGGGGAAAGGCAGAGCCATAGC
Organism: uncultured Opitutia bacterium; assembly: GCA_964012695.1. GTDB lineage: Bacteria > Verrucomicrobiota > Verrucomicrobiia > Opitutales > Seribacteraceae > CAXGVD01. Next base: position 4,935 of record CAXGVD010000156.1, on the reverse strand, counting down.
GTACAAGCTACAAGTACATGCTCTCGTAAATGGCGGCGATTTTCTTGATCGCCACGACGTAGGCGGCTGTTCGACGGTCCTCGACACCCGCATTTGAAAGATGTTCCTCGCGGATTTCGCCGTAGGCCTCGCGCATAGTGTCGTCCAGTCCGGATCGGACGAGTGCCAACTCGTTCGGCCCCTCCAGCAATCGGTCCCTGGCCTCGCCCTCGACGGGTTTGCCGAGGGAGCCTTCGAGCAAGTCGATGATAGCCCGACCCTGAGCCTCCTCGTAGCGCCTGTCCATGCGCCCGAAGCGAACGTGGGAAAGGTTCTTCAACCACTCGAAGTAGGACACGGTGACACCGCCAGCGTTTAGGTAGGCGTCGGGCAAGATGAAGACGCCCTTTTCGTTGAGGATGTGGTCCGCTTCGTATGTAACGGGGCCGTTGGCGGCTTCGGCCACTACGTTGGCTTGGATACGGGAGGCGTTTCCCCGGGTAATCACGCCTTCCATGGCGGCGGGCACGAGAATGTCGCAAGGATGCTCCAACAATTCGGCTCCGTGGGCAAAGAAACGGGCGTCTGGAAAACCTTCCACCGTGCCCTTTTTCAGTTTGTGTTGGTAGACAGCCTCCACGTCCAAACCGTCCTCGTTTAGCAAAGCTCCGCCGCGCTCCAGGACGGCGATGATCTTCGCCCCGTCTTCTTCCTGCAGGAACTTCGCGGCGTGGTATCCCACATTGCCGAGCCCTTGAATGGTCACGCTTTTTCCCTCCAAGCCCCCAGACAGGCCGGCGGCGGCCACGTCCTCAGCATTTCGGAAGAATTCCCGCAAACCATATTGCACCCCTCGCCCCGTGGCTTCAACCCTGCCTTGGATGCCGCCGAAGTGAACGGGTTTGCCCGTAACGCAACCTCGAGCATTGATGTCGTTAGGGTGAAGCTTTTGGTACTCGTCTGCCATCCAGGACATCATGCGCTGGCCCGTACCCATATCGGGAGCGGGGACATTCAGCCCCGGGCCGATAAAGCCGCGCTTGTCCAGTTCCTGGGTAAAGCGTCGGGTGACATGCTCGAGTTCCTCCAGGGTATATTTCTTGGGGTCGATTTTCAAGGCGCCCTTGGAACCGCCGTAGGGCACGTTCACGATAGCGCACTTATATGTCATGAGGGCGGCCAGGGCCTCCACCTCCTGCTGGTCCGCGAAGGTGGCATAGCGTATGCCACCTTTAACGGGCAAGGCGTGCTCGCTGTGGGTAGCCCGCCAACCCGTAAAGACTTCGTAACCACCGCGCAGTTCAACCCCGAACTTCACCTCGCACACCGCGTTGCAGGCCCGTATCTGCTCGGCCAGGCCCTCGGTCAAATCCAACGCCGCGGTCGCCCGGTCGAAGCAGAGGTTCACATTCTCGAGGAAGGAGGTTTCCGTATTTGCGCTCATAAGGAGTTTCGGGTTTTCGAGGGAAGTCGTGAAGCCGGAAGACTATTCCGAAAAAGGGGAGGATGCAGGCGAGTTCGCCGGACACGTCAAACCTATACTCGTAGGGGACGCACCCGCTTCGGATTGAAAACTCGTGCCATTTGCTCATGCTCCGAACGCCATGAGCGACACCGTACTCGTAACCGGAGGGGCAGGCTTTCTCGGCAGGCGTTTGGCAGCCACCTTACTCGAACGAGGGGCCCGAAAGATCCTCATCGCCGACATTGCGGAAACTCCGCCCGACTTCGACCTCGGCCCGAGAGTCCGTTTCGTCTCGGCGGACGTTTCCGACCCGGTAGTCGCGTCCCGACTCGTCACGCCCGAAGTCGGCCGCGTCTTTCACTTTGGAGCCGTGGTCAGCTCGGCGGCAGAAGCGGACTTTGACCTAGGCCTGCGGGTCAACCTGGACGGCACCCGTAACCTGCTGGAGGCTTGCCGGAAACTACAGTCTCCTCCGACCTTCGTCTTCGCGGGTTCCTGCGCCTCATTCGGGAGCAGGGGAGGCGAGCTTCCGTCCGATTCCGCCACCCGTCCGGAGTCCTCCTATGGCGCCCAGAAGGCAATCGGCGAATTACTGGTCAACGACTTCGCTCGTAAGGGTTTCGTCCGAGGCGTGACCTGTCGTCTGCCCACGGTTGTGGTGCGTCCGGGCAAGCCGAACTTGGCGGCCTCCTCCTTCGTCAGTTCCATCATTCGCGAACCTCTCAAGGGAGAGCGGGCCACCTGCCCTGTGGACGAGGAAGTGAAGGTCTGGGTGTCCTCCGCCCGAAACGTATTAGCGGGCTTTCTTCACGCCGAGGACTTGGCCGTGAAAAACGAACTTCCCACCTACCGGGTGTTCAACCTTCCGGGAATCACTCTCTCCATTCGCCAAATGCTGGAGGCGCTGGCCCGAGCTGGGGGCGATCCGGGCCTAGTCGATTTCGTCCCCGACCCAGCCATCAACGCCATCGTCTCCACTTGGCCCGTCCGCATTGGAGTGGAACCGGAAGTGGCCCGCGGCTTTCCCGTCGACGAAAGCTTCTCCGCCTGTATCCAGGACTACCTGAAGCTCCACGGCGGCTGACCCACTCATCGGCGACTTAAAGGCAAAAAACCCAAGCAAAAAGCCCCCCGGCGAACCGGAGGGCTTTGGGTTGAAAGAGCTATTCAGTGAGAAGCGTCCTTAGGCCGAGCCGACCACATCCCAGCCTTTACGGTACTTTTTGGACACATACTGCTGGGCCTCTTTGCTTCCGGCCTTAAGCTTCTCGGTGTCCCAGGAGAACTTGCCCCCGGCCCTCATGGCAAGGTTGCCGAGCAGGATGGCCTCGGTGAGATTGGCCGAGTACTCGAAGTTGGACACAGCAATCTCGGGCTTGCCTTCGCGAATGGCCCGGACCCACTCTTCCTTCATCCCGCCATCACCGCGTCCGTTACGGGGAATGAAAGGCTCGGGCATGTCGAGCTCGTTAGTGTTCTTCCACTTGCCGTCGGCGTAAACCTTCCAGCGGGAACCGTAGTCGTTGGGGGAGTAGAGAATACCCTTGTCCCCGACGATCAGGGAGCCACTGTTAGTGGGCCTTTCACCATGGAAAAGGTCGGCGGGCGGCAGGTTCTTCTCCTTCAGATCCACCTTGCCTTCGTACCAGTGGAAGTCGATAGGACCGCGTCCGTTTGCGGCGGGAAACTTCATCTTGATGGAAGACCAGGCGGGAAAGGTTTCCGGGTTGATGGGACCGGTGCCAGCGTCCTCAATGTGGTTAGGCTGAGTTAATTGGCAGGCCATATAGGCGAGATTGGCGGTGTGGCAGGCCATGTCGCCGAGGGCGCCCGTGCCAAAGTCCCACCAACCGCGCCACTTAAAAGGCGTGTAATTAGGGTGATAGGGCCGCATCGGAGCCGGGCCGATGAAGGACTCCCAATCCACGTGACCGGGCACTGGAGGAGCGTCCGTGAAACGAGCCGTCACCTGAGGGGCTTGGGGCCAGACCGGGCGGTTGGTCCAGACATGAACGTCCGTCACCTTGCCGAGACCGCCCTTCTGAACAAACTCAGCTCCTGCCCGAAGACCGTTCTCCGCCGTACCTTGATTTCCCATCTGGGTGCAAATCTTGTTCTTCTTGGCCAGCAAGCGCATTTCGCGGGCTTCCCAAACAGTGTGACTGAGAGGCTTCTGGACATAGACGTGAATGCCTTGCTCCATGGCCCGCATGGCGGCGGGAGCGTGGTGGTGGTCCGGCGTGCTGACATTGAGGGCGTCTATCTTGTCGCCGTGCTTCTCCAGCATGTCGCGGTAGTCACTGTACTTGGCAGCCTTGGGATGGCGACGCAGGGCCACGTCCAGACGACGGGAATCCACGTCGCAGGCGGCCACCACATCGCCGTGAGAGGCGGTGTGGTCAAAATCGCTCTTGCCCTTGCCGCCCACGCCGATGCCGGCGACTTGCAGACGCTCGTTGGCCCCGAATACGCGGGCTGGCAGGAAGGAAAAGGCGAAGGCAGAGGAGGCGCTTGCGCCAAGGAAGGCGCGGCGTGAATAAGTGGTGGTCTGTACGTAGCTCTTAGCCATGACGTGGTGGTTTTCGGGTTTAAGTTGAAAGGAACCACCCAAGCTAGGCTTCCGTGAATGGGGGCGGCAAGAGTAAAAGCCGGTTCAGGTCCATTCTTCCCAGAGTCGAAAGGGCCTTGCCGACCAGTCCTTCATCCGCCAATGTCACTATTCCCCTCGAAGTACGACAACACCAAAACCACACACATATGAAATCAACCAACAGCTTGCGCCGCCTAGGTGCCCATTGCCTCGCAATAAGCCTACCGCTCGTCTTCGCAGGAACCCTTTCCGCCGAAGAACGCAAAGGTCCGCCTCACGGAAAACGAGAGCATCACGACCACGGACGCATCCAAGACCGTCACGGACATCACGGCAAGCGGGACCAAGGTCGTCCCGACTTCGCTCCCGGAAGACCCAGCGGACGTTTTGGCCCCCCCCCCTCCTTCCCACGGCCTTTCTCTCCCCAAGTTGGACCCCGTTTCGGCAAGCCCGGCGCCCCTCCCCAAGGCAAGCCCGGCGGCCCGGACTGCAAGAGCGGCAAACCGCCTCAAAGCAAACCCGGATGCAAAGGCGGTAAGCCCCCCCACGCCAAACCGGACTGCCAAGGCGGCCCGCGTCCCCCCTCCGGCCCTCCTCGATTCGGTAAAGGTAGCCACGGCAACACCCCACACGCTCGCCCCAGTGGCGGCAAGGGTGGTTTCCGTCCACGGTTCGGCGGCCCTAGAAGTAACAACGCCCGCCCCCACGCCAAGCCCGGTTGCCAAAGCGGCCCGCGTCCCCGCTTCGGCCCACCTCGATTCGGAAAAGGTGGCCACGGTAAGCCCCCACACGCTCGCCCCGGCGGCGGCAAAGGTGGTTTCCGTGCGCGGTTCGGCGGCCCTAGTCGTAACAACGCCCGCCCCCACGCCAAGCCCGGTTGCCAAAGCGGCCCGCGTCCCCG
>CAXGVD010000155.1:0-6215 GCA_964012695.1 uncultured Opitutia bacterium | reverse complement strand
GCCCACGCCCGTCTCCTTCGCGGCGAGAAAGTTCTCGCCGAGGGGAGGATCGATACGCTTCGCCGCTTCAAGGACGACGTGACCGAGGTCAAGGCCGGCTTCGAGTGCGGTATTCGCTTGGAAGGCTTCGACTCCTACGAAGAAGGCGACGCCATCGAAACCTACGAAATCGAAAAAATACGTCCCTCACTCTGACCTCGGGCGTCGTTGCAGGTCGAATGATGTTCGGCAAGGCGAACTTCCGCAATACAGACGGGGCGAGGGATAGGAACAATAGCCATGGGCCTGCGTATCGACAGGGTGAACGAGCTTATCAAGCGGGAAATAAGCCTCTATTTGAGGAACCGTTACCGAAGTGAGAGCACCTGCTGGACCATAACGGATGTTTCCGTATCCGCCGATCTACGCAACGGCACCGTGGCCTACTCCGTGCTCGGCGGGCCGGGGCGGGAAAAGGAGGCTGCGGAGTTTTTCCGGAAAAAAGCCGGAGAGATACGCAAGGTGGTCGGTTCAAACGTAGTCACCAAGTATGTACCAAAGTTTTGTTTCGTTCGAGACGAGGGGCAGGAGCGCGGGAATCGCGTCCTCCAAATTCTCGACGAACTTCGCGGGGACGAGCCTGCTCACGCACCCGATGGCTTGGAGGAACACGCTTCCGTCTCGGACGAACTCGAATCGGAATCTCACTGAATCGGGGCGCGACAAGTGTCTCGCCCTCTTGTGACGTCACTGTGCCGGCCTGACTCAGTTTTCCAGCGGGTTGATCTAGATTTTGCGATATGGAATCCCTAAGTTATTAACCATAAGAAACTTGAGTGTTTTCTTACATTGGGCGCACAAGTTGCATCAAGTGTTGCTGTGAGTAAAATAATTGGCATAGACCTAGGCACCAGCAACTCTTGCATGGCCGTGATGGAAGCGGGGGAACCCAAGGTGATCGAGAATTCCGAGGGTGCCCGCACAACTCCCTCCATCGTGGCCTTCTCCAAGGACGGCGAGCGTCTCGTGGGGCAGGCCGCCAAACGGCAGGGGGTTACTAACCCCGCAAACACTATCTTTTCCGCCAAGCGCCTCATCGGTCGTAAGTTTTCGGAAGTCGCGGATGAGGTTTCCACACTTCCTTACAAGGTGGTTGAAGGCAAGAACGGTGCGGCTGCCATTGAATGCGACATAGATGGTAAGTCGGAAACATTCATGCCCGAGCAGATCGCCTCCATGGTGCTCGGCAAGCTCAAGGCCGACGCCGAGTCCTACCTTGGCGAACCCGTCACCCAAGCCGTCATCACCGTCCCCGCCTACTTCAACGACGACCAACGCCGCGCCACTAAGGACGCTGGGGCCATCGCGGGCTTGGAGGTAATGCGGATCATCAATGAGCCCACTGCCGCTTCCCTCGCCTACGGCTTGGAGAAGACGGGCGAAGAGACCATCGCCGTATACGACCTTGGCGGCGGTACCTTCGACATCTCCGTACTCGAAATTGCCGAGGGCGTCTTCGAGGTCAAGGCTACCAACGGCGACACACAGCTCGGAGGCGATAACTGGGACCAGAAGATCATCGACTGGCTCATCGCCGAGTTCAAGCAGGAGCAGGGCATCGACCTCAGTCAGGATCCCATGGCCATGCAACGCCTCAAAGAAGAGGCGGAAAAGGCCAAGATGGCTCTCTCCTCCTCCCAATCCACCGACATCAACCTTCCCTTCATCACCGCCGACGCCTCCGGTCCAAAGCACCTCAACGTCACACTTTCCCGGGCCAAGCTTGAGCAAATATGCGACGACCTCTACGAGCGTACCCGCGGCCCCTTCAAGTCTTGCCTCGATGACGCCGGCCTCTCCGCCGGAGAAGTGGGCAACCTAGTACTCGTGGGCGGCATGACCCGTAGCCCCAGGGTGGTTGAACTGGCCAACGAACTCGTGGGTAAGGAGCCACACCAAGGCGTAAACCCGGACGAAGTGGTGGCCATCGGCGCCGCCATTCAGGGCGCCGTGCTTCAAGGTGACGTGAGCGATGTGCTTCTGCTCGACGTCACGCCACTAACTCTCGGCATCGAGACGGCGGGTGGCGTTTGCACGCCGATGATCGAGCGTAACACCACCATTCCCACCAAGAAGACGCAGACCTTCTCCACCGCCGCCGACAGCCAACCCGCCGTGGACATCGTCGTCCTGCAGGGCGAGCGCCCGATGTCGCAGGACAACAAGACGCTCGGAACCTTCAAGCTGGACGGCATCCCGCCCGCCCCCAGAGGCATGCCCCAAATCGAGGTGACTTTCGACATCGACGCCAACGGCATCCTCAACTGCACCGCCAAGGATCTCGGCACGGGTAAGGACCAGAAGATCACCATTTCCGGCTCCTCCAGCATGGACGAGGCTGAAGTGGAACGCCTCCGCAAGGAAGCTGAAAAGCACGCCGAGGAAGACAAGTCCCGCAAGGACAAGGTGGTGGCTCGCAACGAGCTCGACACCATCGTTTACCAAACCGAGAAGCAACTTTCCGAGTTGGGCGAAAAGGTTCCCAACGACCTCAAGACCGGAGCCGACGAAGCTCTCGAAGATGCCAAGAAAGTCATCGAGAACGAGGGAGCCTCCGCCGATGAGCTCAACGAAGCCAAGGTCAAGCTCCAGGCGGCCCTCGAAGAGATCGGCAAGAAAGTATACGAGAACATGGGAGCCGCTGCGGGCGCGGATCCTTCCGCCGCCTCAGGCGCTTATTCAAAAACTCCTCCGCCCGAAGCTGAAGCCGCCGGCTCAGGTTCCACCAAACGGGACGAAGAAGACGTCGTGGACGCTGACTTCGAGGTCGTGGACGACGAGAACAAAAGCTGAATCCTCTTTCTTTCGCCTTACGCTTTTCCCTTTAACCGGCTCGAACGCCGCCGGCCCTTCTTCACACTCCCGGCCGTTACGACCGATTCATCAACGCTAACCTACGTAAACCCACAACCACAAACACAGGAAAATGAGCAAACCAAACATCACTCCGTTGGGCGATCGCGTCCTCGTCAAGGCCGTCGAAGACGACGAGCAAGTCAAGGGCGGCATCATCATACCGGACTCCGCCAAGGAAAAACCTCAGCAGGCTGAAATCGTCGCCCTCGGCACGGGCAAGAAGGACGACGACGGAAACGTCTCCGAGTTCCAAGTTAAGGTCGGCGACGTCGTACTCGTCAGCAAGTACGGCGGCACCGAAGTGAAGCTCGACGACATCACCTATCAGCTTCTGCGCGAGGACGACATCCTCGGCATCGTCGGCTGACATCTCCGCCCAATTAACTCCAATCTCAACACATCCAAACATAAGGTTTAGACAAAATGGCTAAGCAAATTCTCTTCGACGAAGCCGCCCGCAAAAAGGTGCTCAAGGGTGTCACCACCCTGTCCGACGCGGTCAGCGTAACGCTCGGGCCCAAGGGCCGAAACGTCCTCATCGACAAGAAGTTCGGCTCCCCCACCGTGACCAAAGATGGCGTCACCGTGGCCAAGGAAATCGAACTCGCAGATCCCTACGAAAACATGGGCGCCCAAATGGTCCGCGAAGTCGCCTCCAAGACTTCCGACTCTGCCGGCGACGGCACAACCACCGCCACCGTTTTGGCCGACGCCGTGTACCGCCAAGGCATCAAGAACGTGGCTGCCGGGGCTAACCCCGTGTACCTGAAGCGTGGTATCGACAAGGCCGTCGAGGCCGGCGTCGCCAAGCTTCTCCGCGACTCCAAGAAGGTTTCCGACCGCGAGGAAGTACGCCAAGTGGCCACCGTGTCCGCCAACTGGGACGATGAAATCGGTGACATTATCGCCGACGCCATGGACAAGGTGGGCAAGGACGGCACCATCACAGTGGAAGAAGCCAAGTCTATCGAGACCTCCCTCGACGTGGTTGAAGGCATGCAGTTCGACAAGGGCTATCTCAGCCCCTACTTCTGCACCAACAACGAGTCGATGGAAGCCGTTCTTGAAGACTGCTACATCCTCATCCACGAGAAGAAGATCACCTCCCTGAACGACCTTCTTCCTCTCCTCCAACTCGTCTCCAAGGAAGGCAAGCCCCTCCTCATCATCGCCGAGGACGTGGAAGGCGAAGCCCTCGCCGCTCTCGTCGTCAACAAGCTTCGCGGCACTCTCAACGCCTGCGCCGTCAAGGCTCCTGGCTTCGGTGACCGCCGCAAGGAAATGCTCCGCGACATCGCCATCCTCACCGGCGGCCGCTGCATCACCGAGGACCTCGGCATCAAGCTCGAGAACATCCAGCTCGCCGACCTCGGCCAAACCAAGCGCGTTACCGTGGACAAGGAAAACACCGTCATCGTCGAAGGTGCCGGCAAGGCTTCCGAAATCCAAGGACGGGTGAAGCAAATCCGCCGCCAAATCGAGGAAACCACCTCCGACTACGACCGCGAAAAGCTTCAAGAGCGTCTCGCCAAGCTGGCCGGAGGCGTGGCCGTCATCAACGTAGGCGCCGCCACCGAGCCCGAAATGAAGGAAAAGAAGGCCCGCGTGGAAGACGCCCTGCACGCCACCCGCGCCGCCGTGGAAGAAGGCATCCTGCCCGGAGGCGGAGTCGCCCTCCTGCGCACCGCCGCCTCCATCGACAAGGCCGCCGACAAGCTCGAAGGCGACGAAGCCATCGGGGCCACCATCGTCCGCAAGGCCATCGAGTCCCCCCTCCGCAAGCTGTGCGACAACGCCGGCGTGGAAGGTTCCCTCGTCGTCCAGGAAGTCCTCAAGGGCAAGGGCGCCAAGGGCTACAACGTGGCCACGGACACGCACGAAGACCTGATCAAGGCCGGAGTCGTGGATCCCACCAAGGTAACCCGTACGGCCCTGCAGAACGCTGGTTCCGTTTCAGGTCTCCTGCTCACTACGGACTGCATGATCACCGACATCCCGGAGGAGGAAAAGCCCGCCCCCGGAGGTCACGATCACGACCACGGCATGATGTAAGGCTAGCGCCTGCTTCAACTAACCGTTTTACCGAAAAGGCGTCCCGGAATTCCCGGGGCGCCTTTTCTTTTCGAGGGGCGGGTCTTTCAAATCGGCGACTGCTTGCTAAAAGCCTCAACGGGCAGGATATTGCTTTTCACGATACTTCGAAACTTCCCAAGGGGAAATCACTTTTGAACTGTGAGCGGGGACTCGTCGGAGTTCAAATGGGGAAAACGCAACTAATGTTCAGGCCAAGCCACGGCGTTCGAGGTCTTCCTCATCCCAGCCGAGGTAGTGGCCGAGTTCGTGGAGGAAGGTGATGCGGACTTCCTCCTTGAAAGTGGGCTCGTCCTCTTCGCAGTAGTCCCAGAGGTTTTCGAGAAAGATTTGGACTTGGGGCGGCATGGGGAGGTCGGAGGCTTCGTCGGGGTAGGCTTCTCCTGAGAAGAGGCCGAGAAGGTCGGGGTCCACGCCGTCGGCCACGAGTTCCTCGCTCGGTCTGGGTTCGAAGAGGACGGGAACGGCTCGGGCTTTGTCGCGAAGGTCTTCGGGGAGTTTGTCTTGAGCACCTTTCACCTCCGTCTCGGCGAGGCGGAGCATGTGGAGGTAGACGGAGTCTGTCATGTGGCGGACTCCAGACTGGGGGAGTTGCAGGAGAAGCAGAGCTTCACCCCGCCTTGACGTCGAAGCAGAAGAGGAGTTCCTGGTCGCGAAGGTAGAGCTTGCCGTTGGCGATGACGGGGTGGGTCCAGATTTTGCCGCTTCTTTTGCGCAAGGTGGTTTGTGGGGTGAGGATGAAGCGTCCGCGTTCCTTCCAGCCTTCGGAGGAGGCTTCGATGAGGACGATGGCTCCGTCTCGCTCTGACTGGCAGTAGAAGCGTTTGTCGGCGTAGGAGATAGCTCCCTTGCCGAGGGCTTTCTTTTCGTTCCAGACGATTTCGCCCGTCTTGAAGTTTTGACAGACCCAACCGTAGCCGTCGGAGTAGCCGTAGACGTCGGGGCCGAGCTTGATTACACCGCCGTGGTGGTTCTTCATGATTTTGTTGTCGTAGACGTCGAAGGCGCCGGCGGAGTCGAGCTTGACGAGTTTGCAACCCACCCCGTAGCCCGAGGCGATGAAGACGTGACCGTCGTCGTACACGGGAGTGGGGATCACAGCGGTGCGTCCGGGCCAGGGGGATTTCCAGAGGACGGAGCCGTCCTTTGCGTTGAGGCCGACCAGGTTCTTCATTACGAGCTGGACGTACTGGCGCTTGCCTCCGTGCTCGATGACGATGGGGGAGGCG
>CAXGVD010000154.1:0-6229 GCA_964012695.1 uncultured Opitutia bacterium | reverse complement strand
CGCCGACGAAATCCGCCAGTTGAAAAACTCCCTCCTCGTTACGCGCGAGCAATTAGAAAAGAATCGTGCGGACGAGGCGGACCGCGTGCAACGAGCCGTGGCGGAAGCCAATGGAGAGATACGCGCCTTCAAGGAGACCATAGCCGGATTGCGCGAAGAACTGGAAGGCGCCGCCGCTCGCGAGCAGGAAGCCGCGCAAAAGGCCGCTTCTGCCGCCGCCGACGAAATTCGCCAACTCAAGACATCCTTAACGGCCCTGCGTGAACAACTCGAACGAGCGAAATCCCGCGAAGCCGAAAGCGTACAAAAGGCGGTGGTGGCCGCCGAAGGTGAAATCCGGGCCCTCAAGGCCACCTCCATTACCCTGCGTGAGGAGTTGGAGTCCGCTCAAATTCGCCAAGAGGAAATCGCACAAAAAGCGACAGCCGAAGCCAACGCGGAAATACTCCAGTTGAAAAGCTCCCTCCAAGCGATTCGGGACCAACTGGAACGAAGCAAGAACCGGCGGGAGGAGCTTGTCCAAAAAGCTGTGGCCGCCTCCGAAAGCGAAATACGTTCTCTACGGGAAACTGCGACCTCCTTGCGAGAGGAGCTGGAAGGTGCCCGCAACCGAGAAGAGGAAAGCGTGCGACAGGCGGAAGTGGCATCGGCGGCGGAAATCCGCCAACTGCGGGAAAGCCTGTCCTTGGCCCGCGAAAGGTTGGAGAGAGAAGTTAGCGCCCGGAGCGACGCCGTGCAGAAGGTCCGGGCCGAGGCGGAAAATGAAAACCGCCAACTCAAGAACGGCGTGGCCGAGTTGAGAAACGAGTTGGAAGGTAAGGACGTGGAAAAGGAGGAAGCCGTACAAAAGGCCTCGGCGAAGGCCGCCACCGAAATCGGCCAGTTGAAAGGCTCCGTAAGAACCCTGCGGGAGCAACTCGAACGCCTTCGAGCGAACCGTGAAGAAGCTGTTCAGCGGGCCGTTAGCGAAACCGCCTCGGAAATCAGAAGCCTGCGGGAAAACCTCGCCTCCCTGCGAAGGGAACTGGAAAAAGCCGAAGTGATTCGCGAGGAGGCCGTGCAGAAGGCGGTGGCCACCCAACAAGGGGAAGTGACCCATTTCAAGCGCATGGTCAACGCGTTGCGCGACGAGTTGGAACTGAAAAAAAATATACACGAGGAAACCTTGCAAAAGGAACAACAGTTAAAGACTATGGAGTTCAAACAACTGCAGGAGACCATCGTGGAACTGCGGGAAGAACTGGAAAAGAGCCATGGATAGCAAGACCCTGGAAGAAAACCGCTCCAGGCGGACCGAACGGTTCGCCAAAATGCTTTTGCAGGTCACCAACGACCTGGCCAAAACCAAGACCCTCGACGAAGCTCTCGAGACCCTGGTCAACATCACCACCACCACCATCGGAGCCGAACGAGGCACGATTTTCCTCAACGACAACTCCACGGGCGAACTCTACTCCCGGGTGGCCCAAGGCAATTTCCGCCGCGAAATCCGCATCCTCAATACTAAGGGCGTGGCGGGCTGGTCCTTCTCCCACGACGAAGGCGTCATCATCCACGACGCCTACAAGGACGAGCGTTTCAACAAAGCCGTGGACGTCCGCACCGGCTTCCGTACCAAAAGCATACTTTGTGCCCCTCTCCGAACCGTGGGAGGCGAGAAAATCGGCGTCTCGCAAATCTTGAACAAAATCGACGGCGAGTTCACCGAGGACGACCTCGATTTGCTCGAAGCCATGACCGAGCAGGCGGCCATCGCCATTCAGGGAAACATCATCGTTGAGCAAATCGAGGCCGCTCGCAAACAGGAGTTGGAGTTCCTCGACGTCGTCTCCCAAGTCTCCTCCGAGCTGGAACTCACCCCCCTCCTGCAGAAAATCATCAGCACCATCTCCACCATGCTCGACTGCGAGCGTGCCACTCTCTTCATCAACGACGAGAAGACCAACGAACTCTACACCGAAGTGGGCGAAGGTCTGGACGAAAAGTCCATCATCCGCTTCCCCAATCACTTGGGAATCGCCGGTGCCGTCTTCACCTCTGGCGAACCCGTGAACATTCCCCACGCTTACGCCGACTTACGTTTCAACCCTTCATTCGACAAGCAGACCGGCTTCTTCACTCGCTCTATCCTCTGCATGCCCGTGCTGAACAAGGAGGGCAAGACCATCGGCGTCTCCCAAGTCCTCAACAAACGCGGCGGCTCCTTCAACTCGGAGGATGAAAAACGCCTCGGCGCCTTCACCTCGCAAATCTCCATGGGCATCGAGAACGCGAAGCTCTTCGACGATGTCCAGAACCAAAAGAACTACTCCGAAAGCATCCTCTCCAGCATGCATGATGCCGTCCTCACCCTCGACGAAGAAGGCGTCGTAAAAACCTGCAACTCCGCTGGGCTCCGGATCTTCAAAGTTCCCATACTCTCGGAAATTATGGGCAAAAAAGTAGACGAGTTCTTCGATGGCCCCAACGAATGGCTGGCAGAAAAACTCAAGGATGTCGCCGAGCCCGACGAATTCCTCGACGCCGAACTCAAGCTCGAAGGCGAGACTCTCTCGGTCAACGCTTCCATTATGCCCCTACTCGGACAAAAGAAGGAAACCCTGGGCGCTATGCTCATGGTTGAGGACATCAGCTCCGAAAAACGCATGAAGTCCACCATGTCCCGCTACATGGACCCCGAACTCGCCGACCAACTCATGGATGCGGGCGACAGCGACGACTTCCTAGGCGGTAAGCAAAGCGTAGGCACCGTCCTCTTCTCCGACGTCCGCAGCTTCACCACCATCACCGAGGAACTCGGAGCCCAAGGCACCGTAAAACTACTCAATGAGTACTTCACCATAATGGTCGACTGCATCACCGACGAAGGCGGCATGCTCGACAAGTTCATCGGCGATGCCATGATGTGCATCTTCGGCACCCCCGTCCCACACGACGACGACCCAGACCGGGCCGTGCGGGCTGCCATTCGCATGATGACCGACCTTAAGGTCTTTAACGACAAGCGATCCACCGAAGGTAAAATGCCTATCGATCACGGTATGGGCATCAACACCGACTCCATCGTCTCCGGCAACATCGGCTCTCCCAAGCGCATGGACTACACCGTCATCGGCGACGGCGTGAACCTCGCCGCCCGGATCGAAAGCGCCTGCAAGCAGTACGGCGCCCACATCCTCATCAGCGAGTTCACCTTCAAGGCCGTCAAGGCCACCTACCGAACCCGCCAAGTGGACTATGTCATCGTCAAGGGGAAAACCGAACCAGTCGGCGTGTATGAAGTCCTCGACTTCCATGATGACGAGTCCTACCCCAACCTCGTCGAAGCCCTCGGCATCTTCAACGACGGCTACCGCTGCTGGAACGACGGCAAATGGGACCCCGCCATCAAGCTCTTTAAGGACGTGCAGAAAATCAACCCTGGAGACAAAGCCGCTCAGCTCTACCTCGACCGCTGCGCCCACATGAAGAAAAACCCGCCCAAAGGAGAATGGGACGGCGTCTGGGTGATGACCTCCAAGTGACCCCGCCTCTCCCCTCCCCCGCCGAGCGTAAGACCCACCTGGATTCGAAACCCGCATGAAGGCCCGCAAGCATCTCGAGCAAGCCATCGCCATCAACCCCGAGTACGCGGAAGCCTACTACAAGCTCGGCCTCCTTCTCAAAAAGGAAGGCCCCGCCGCAGAAGCCCTCGAACACTTCCAAAAAGCCGTCGCCCTCCGACCCGATTACGCCCAAGCTCAGTGCGAACTCGCCGTCGCCCTCGCCGCCGTCGGCGAACGCGAATCCGCCCGCAACCACTTCCTCAACGCCCTCGAAGTAGACCCTAACTACGCTGACGCCTACTTCCACTACGCCCTCCTTCTCGTGGACCTCAGCGATGTCGAGGAAGCCAAGAACAACCTGGAGAAAGTCACTGAAATCGACCAAAACTACGCCGAGGCATATTATCACAAAGCCCTCCTTCTCAACAACCCCGACGACTTCGAAGAAGCCCGCAAAAATTTCGAGACAGCCATAGACATCCGCTCTGGCTACGTAGACGCCCACTACTACATGGGCAAACTCCTCTCCGGCGGCGTGGCCACCGACAAGGAAGGCTCCATCATCGACCGCACCGACCTCTCTGTAGCCAAAGAACACTTCCTGCGCGTCCTCGAACTCGAGCCCAAGCACCCCAAAGCCCTCTACAACCTCGCCCGCATCCTCTCCCGTCAAGACAGGCACCTCGAAGCCCGCAAACAGCTCGAATCCGCCCTCCGCATGGACCCCGCTTACTCCAAGGCCCACTACCTCCTTGCCCACACCCTTCTCGAACTAAAAGAAAACGAACCCGCCAAAAAACATTTCACCTTCTCCATCGAGCATCACGAAGCCAACCCCGCCGCCCACTTCCGCCTCGGCGTCATGCTTGCCCGAGAAAACCAAGACCGAGAAGCCGAAAAACACCTTCGCAAAGCCGTCTCCCTCAACCCCGAACACGCCGAAGCACATTACTACCTCGCCCGCCTCCTCTCCAAGGACGAAGACCCCGCTCCTGCCAAAAAACACTTTTACCGAGCCCTCGAAATCGCCCCCGACTTCACCGACGCCTACTACCACCTCGCCCACCACCTCGAACGCAACGGTGACCTCAACGAAGCCAAGGTCCACTTCCAAAAAGCCTCCGACACCGACCAAAACTTCGTCGACGCCTATTTTAACCTCGCCCGCATTCTCACTAACCCCGCCGAGTACGACCAAGCCGTTCGCAATTACGAAACTGCCCTCGAAATCAACCCTGAACACGCCCGCGCCCACTATTGGTTCGCCAAACTCCTCTCCGGCGGAAACCGCCTTACCGCAGACGGGACCCTTGTTTCCGAACCCAAACCCGAACTTGCCGAAAAACACTTCGGGCGAGCCGTCGAAATCGATCCCGACTACGCCAAAGCTCACTTCCGTCTCGGCCTTCTCCTTCAAGAAAGTGGACGCCATGCCGAAGCCCTAGAACGTTACGAAAACGCCATCTCCATCGATCCCGACTACGCCCGCGCCCACTTCCACCTCGCCGTCCTCCTCATGGATCCCGTCGCCGCCCGCGCCCTCCCCGCCTCCGCCTTGCAAACCTCGTTCGCGCCCCCATCCGTCCCTGCCTCCAAGACGAAAAAAACCGCCCCTAATAAGAAAGCCTCTCCCGCCAAGGCGCCAAAGCCCCCTTCCCAAAAGAAAACCGCCCCCAAAAAGAAGCCCCCGGCCAAACCCCGAGCCAAATCTCCCGTCCGCAAGAAAAAGTAACTCAGAGCCACTGCAATGAGTCACAGCAAGGCCCGCCTGCATCTGGAAAAGGCCCTTGCGCTTGACCCCGCCCACCTACCCGCCCGTATCGCTCTGGCCCAACTTCACCGCAGGGAAAGCCGCGACTCCGATGCCGAGCGCGTCCTTACCGAAATCATTTCTACCGCAGACGACGCCACCTCCGCTCGGCTCGCCCTTGCCGAACTCCTCCTCGACGCCGAACGCGAGGACGAAGCCCTTGAGCACCTCCAAGTTGCCGTGACCCTCGACCCTGAAAGCGCCGCCGCCCATCAACAACTCGCCGACCTCATGGCCAGCAACGGACGAGTCAAGGAAGCCGCTGACCACCTCTCCAGACTCGTGGAAATCCAACCCCTCGATGGCGAAGCCCACTTCCGACTGGCCGAACTCCTCGAACACCCAGACGACTTCGACCGAGCCAAACTCCTCCTCGAAATCGCCGGCGACCTCATGCCCGCCGACCCTCGCCCCCCCCATCTCCTCGGGCAACTCCTCGAACGCGGGGAAAAAACCGACCGGGACGGAAGCCTTCTTCACGAACCCGACCTCCCCGCCGCCCGCCGCCTCTACGAACGCACTCTCTCTCTCGCCCCCCGACACGCCTCCACCCGCCTCGCTCTTGGCGCCCTACTGGAACAAGCGGACGAAGCTAAAACCGCCCGCGAACATTATCAACTCGCCGCAGAAAGCCCTCGCGAACACCTTGTCGGCGAAGCCTGCCTCCGCCTCGGTCGCCTTGACAAACAGACCGATCCTGAAGCCGCCCTCCGCTTCCTCGACCAAGCCGTCCGGATCCAAACTTCCCGCGCCCGCGCCCTTGCGCTCCGGGCCGAACTCCACCTCGCCAAGCACCGCTCGCAGGAAGCGGCAAAGGATTTTCAAGCCGCGCTCCAAGCATTCGCCGAAGAAGAACGCCGCCTCCGTGAACAAA
>CAXGVD010000153.1:0-6286 GCA_964012695.1 uncultured Opitutia bacterium | reverse complement strand
CCCGCCGCCGGCAAGGTAAAGTACGGCGAAGAGGATTTCTGGGGGGCGGGGGAACGGGAGCGGGCAGCCCTGTTACGCCGCTTCGGCGTGCTGTTTCAGGGTGGCGCCTTGTGGAGTTCTATGACCTTGCGGGAAAACGTCTCTCTGCCCTTGGAAACCTTCACCGATCTCTCTACCGACGAGGTGCGAGAGCTGACCGAGTACAAGCTCGCCCTCGTCGGCTTGTCTGGCTTCGGGGAGTTCCGTCCCGCCCAACTCAGCGGCGGTATGAGGAAGCGTGCGGGCCTCGCCCGAGCCATGGCCTTGGATCCCGAAGTCCTTTTCTTCGACGAACCTTCAGCCGGGCTCGACCCCCTAGCGTCTCGCCGTCTCGACGACCTCGTTCTGGAACTCAAGGAGAGCCTCGGCATAACCTTCGTCGTCGTTACACACGAACTGGCCAGCATCTTCGCCATAGCCGATGACTCCCTCTTCCTCGATGCCGAAACCAAAACCCTTCTTGCCTGCGGGAGTCCTGCCGAGCTGAGGGACCACCACCCCGACCCAAAAGTGCGCCGTTTTCTCCAACGCGGAGACGACGTTGCCCCCCCTCAACTCTAGCGTTGCGGCTCACCTTTTCCCGGCGGTATCCTGTCAAACCATCCTTGCAATGAACAAAACCGGACAAGCCACCCTCGTCGGCGCCTTCGTGGTTGGCGCTGTCATTATCCTCATAGGCTTCTTCTTGTTCACCGGTGGCCTTTCGCGCCTGCGGGAAGAAAACGAGCGCTTCGTCCTCGTATTCGACGAAAACGTCTATGGCCTGCACGAAGGCGGGAAGGTCACGCTCAACGGCGTGCCCGTCGGGCGGGTGGAGCGCTTCTTCATCGGCGAGGCCAAGGAGGAGGAATCCGGTTCCGCCGTCCTCGTGGAAATCAACCGCAAGCTGGTGCGTCGGCACATGGTGGAGGAGGGCAACGAACTCTTCGATCCCGAAGGCAATTTCCGTCCCGCTGTCCTGTCCCGCGTAAAAGGTCAGCTTGTGCAGGAAAGCTTCGTCACGGGCATTCTCTACGTCAACCTGGAGTACGATGCCACCCTTCCTGAGACCAATGCCACCGAACTCTACGGTTACGCCCAGCTCGGCACCCGCCCCTCCATCTTCCAAAAGCTTAGCGACAGCTTGAAGCCTGAAGTTCTCGGCGAGCGCATACATACTTTGCTGGATACCGCCAATCAACGCCTGGCCGAACTGGACGTCATCTCCATCAAGGAATCCTTCCGGTCCGCTTCCTTGGATTTCCGCTCCTTCATTGAACAATTCTCCGAGAGCTTCGCCCCTCTCGGTCCCGGCCTTGCCGATACTTCCAGAGAGGCCGCCGCTTCCCTCGCCGAATTCCGCAAACTTTCCGTTTCCCTCAACCGCATGCTAGACCCCACCTCCGACTTTCGTTTTGGCTTTGGCGAAACCCTTCGCGAAACCTCCGCCGCCATGAAATCCCTCAAAGCCTTGGCCGAATTGCTCGAACGCAATCCCCAAGCCATCCTGCGCGGAAGAGGAGAGGAGGAATGATGAAAAGAAAACTCGTTTCCGTCCTCCTGCTCGTCGCGCTCTCGTTCGGCTCTGTCTCCTGTGTCCGTTTACCCGAGTCCCGCCCCATCAAGCCCATCTACTACCACTTGGAGGCCATCGAAGGAAAGCCGGCGGGCCCTGAAGGCGACTTCCTTGAAGGCTCTTGGTTCTATGTGCGCCCCGTGGAACTCGCCCCCTACTTGGATGACAGTCGCCTCGTCGCCCGCAGGAAAGCCAACGAAGTCGAGTTCTTCGACCAACATCGCTGGTCAGAAAACCTCGAAGACAGCCTCGCCCGAGTTCTCGGCAAAAACCTCTCCAGCATCTTCGGAACCCATAACTACTCCACCCACCCCCACCTGAAGCGGGCGGACCACGACTTCGAAATCGGCCTTGCCGTACATCGCTTCGAATGGATCGCCGGCGAACAAGTCATCCTAGCCGGAACCTGGCGACTCTTTCGCGAAGGCAAACAAGTCCATGTCGCTCCCTTGCAGGAAATCGTGACCGTGGAATCTCCCCCATCGCAGGTTGAAAACGAGGAGAAGGACGTTCCGCGCAAGCTGTCCGCTCAAGTGCAGGCCCTTGGTAAGGCCATGCGGCGAGCCTCCGAGCGTATCGCCGCCGAAGTGGTGCGTAGGTCTGCCGTCACCCGAGAATAGGCCAGCTGTCTCGCCGGGCAAATCTCTCCAGTCCCCGTCCGTATGGACCTTTTTCTGACGCTCCTCATGCTTGTGGGCTCCGTCTTCGTCGTTGCCAAAGTTTTTCTCCGAGAACGCAAGCGCGACGCGGAGACCTTGGAAGAGGAGTTGGAGCAGGACTTCGTCGAGGATTTCGAAATAGGCGAAGACGGCGCGCCTTCCGAGCACGGCATGAAGGAACTTGTCGAGTGGATGGAGGACGACCTGCGTTGGCGCCGTCTGCAGGAGTCCGAGGAAGTCGAAAGCGCCGAAGAACTTCCACTCGACCCGGACGGAAGGGGCTGAGTCAGCTTTCCTCTTCGGCTTTTTTCAGCCGGTATCGGAGATAGTCCCTTGGGACACCGAGGAGACGGGCGGCACCGGATACGTTGCCGCCGGCTTGTTCGATGGCCTTGCGGATGAGGCGGAGGGCGGCTTCCTCCAATTTGAAGCCTTCTTCTGGGAAGATCCAGCCGGGGGCGAGCCAGTCATCCGTAGGTCCGTGGGATGCGGTGGCGGCGAAGCTGGCTGTGCTTTCGATGGGGAGGTTGGGGAAGTCGAGAGCTTGGCCGGGTTCGTTGAGGACGAGCGAACGCTCCAGCTCGTGGGCGAGTTCTCGGGCGTTGCCTGGCCAGAGGTGGGCGAGCAGTCGGGCTCGGCCGGATTCGGAAATTTCTGGAGCGGAGAGCTTGTATTTTCGGGCGAGGGCGGCGAGCAGGTGACGGGCGAGCGAGAGGATGCCTTCACCTCGGGTGGCCAAGGGCGCAATGCTGAGGCGTAGCAGGTCCAGCCTGTGGAGGAGGTCTTCGCGGAAGGCGCCTTCCGCCACGAGCTCCCGTAGGTCTTGGTTGGCGGCGGTGATTACACGGGCGTCGATCTCGCGCTCGCGCGAGCCGCCCACGGGGCGAATCCTGCCGTCCTCAATGGCGGTGAGGAGCTTGGCTTGGGCGGCGGGGGCAAGGCTGGCCACTTCGTCCAGGAAGAGCGTGCCGCCGTGGGCGGCTTCGAAGAGGCCTATACGGGCGCCTTTGGCGTCCGTGAAAGCCCCTTTTTCGTGCCCGAAGAGTTCGCTCTCCACCAAGTTCTCGGGAATGGCGGAGCAATTGACCTCCACGAGGGGTGCGTCCGCCCGAGGCCCGTTTTCGTGAATCCAGCGGGCGTAAGTGCTTTTGCCGGAACCGGTAGGGCCGTCGATTAGGACGGGCGGCAGGTGGGAGCCGAGCCGGGCGTCCGCGTCGGTGATGCGGTTCAATTCGACGAGGTCGGGGGCGAAGGCGTCCTCGAAATAGAGGGTGGTGCCGGCTCGCCGGGAGGTTTCCTTGTCGTGCTCGCGGCGGCGCATCCGGCGTCGGGCGGCGTCGGCGTTGTGGAAGACGATGGATAGTTCGGCGGGGTCGAAGGGTTTGGTGAGGTAGTCCGCTGCGCCGAGCCTGATGGCTTCTACGGCGGAGCGCACGCCGCCCTCTGCGGTCATGAGGACGGTGATGGCGTCGTTGGGCGCGACTCCGTCTCGAAGGAGGTCGAGGCTGAGCCCATCGGGTAGGTTGAGATCCAGCAGAAGATAGTCGAAGCGCAGTTCCGCCAAGGCGTTGCGAGCTTCTTCTAAGGATCCCGCGGTAGTGACTTCCGCTCCCATGTTTTCCATTGCTACGGTCAGGCGTTTGCGCAGAAGCAAGTCGTCTTCCAAAAGAAAGGTTTCCTTGCCCGCGAAGGCGGAGACGTGGTCGGCGTCGTTTGCCATGTTCGTCTTCTTAGGGGGGCGTGGAGCTAGAGAGAAGGAAAAAACTTTGACCCAGCTTCGTGCTTTGGGTCATGTTTCGGGGAGTTATGAAATGGGGTTTGTGGCTGGCGGGGTGGATATTGTTCGCCTCTTGGAGCGATGCGAGGGTTTCCATTCTTGCGGACAAGCCCGACTGGTCCCTCCTCGACAAATATCGAGAGAAGATGACGAAGACCGAGTTCGAGACCCTGCTGAACAAGGTTTACGCACCGCGTGAGGCGTGGCGGAAGGGTTGGGTGGAGGTTACGGAGAAGGCTGCCCGAATTCGTAAGGAGGCGGGCAAGGACGAGTGGTACGAACTGCCCTTTGGCGATGATTCGGACAAGGCGGGGGATGTTCGCCCGGTGGAATACTGGCGGCCCGCAGAGGAACTACGGGAGGCTATTGGGCAGGGAGTGGAGAAGTCCGGCAAAACTTTAAGCGGGGCGCGTATCGCCCTCGACGCCGGACACTTGGGCGGAAAGTACGCCGAGATGGAAAACAGAAACTTCGCCATCGAGGGCTCGCTGGTTGTGAAGGAAGGGGACCTCGCCTTGGCCGTGGCGAAAATGTTGGCCAAACGCTTGCGAAAGAAGGGGGCGTTGGTGAGCTTGGTTCGAGAATCCGCCCGACCCGTCACCAGCGATCGTCCGGAAACCCTTCGCAAGCAAGCCCTGCTTTGGCAGAATAGAATCGACGGCTCGACGCCCCCAAAACGCTCCAAGGAGGAGTTTGAGAAACTGATCGCTCGCCGGAGCGAAATCCTTTTCTTCCGGACCGCCGAAATCATGGCCAGAGCTCGCCGCGTGAACGAGAAGTTGAAGCCGGACTTCGTCGTCTGTATCCACCTTAACGCCGCTCCTTGGCCGGATCCCGAGAAGCTGTCCCTTGTGGGCCGAAACGACTACCACGTACTCGTCAACGGTGCCTACATGGGAGGGGAGGTGGCCTTGGACAATCAGCGCTTAGACATGCTCCTCAAGCTCCTAAACCGTTCCCACTACGAGGAACGTGCCTTGGCGGAAAGCATGGCTCGAGCCTTCGCGGCGGGGACGGGGTTGCCCGCCTTCGCCTACAAGGGACCCAATGCCGTAAAGGTGGGCGTGACGCCTGGCGTATGGGGACGCAACCTCATGGCCAACCGACTCTACCTCTGCCCCGTGCTTTTTCTTGAACCCTACGTGGCCAACTCCAAGGAAGTTCACGCCCGTATCCTTGCCGGTGACTACGAAGGACTGAAGGAAGTGGCGGGCAAGAAACGCCCTAGCTTGCTGAAGGAGTACGCGGACGCAGTCGAAGCCGCCCTGACGGCTCACCTCGGACGAAGCGAAGCTCCCAAGGTGGCTGAGGCGGAGTGACGCTATTCGTTGTTGAACGGGCGACTGGGTGGGCAAAAACTTTCCTTTTGGGAAAGCGGCGAGGTACTCTTAGCCCGCGAATAAACGCTGCTACTTGCCGGCCGGTTCCTTCTAGTCGATGGTGTTATTGACCTTCTGGTAGAAGTGTTCGCCTTGCTTCTTTGCGGTTCCGTTGACTTGCACCTTTTTGGCCTTCGAGGCCGTCAGGCACATTTCATTGTCGCTATTTTCCTTTTGTCGCCCTTTTCGGTTTTGCGGGTTTGTCGGCTTCGCCCGCTTCCTTCTTTTTTTGAGCTTAGGCACAGAGGGCGAGCAGGCAGAGAGGAGTTCAGCGAGAGCTTTTTCATTCCGGGTCCTCGGTTTGCCGGTTTGCGGATTGGGGCCGGAAGGGTTTCGACGGCGTAGGGCCTGTCAATAGGACAAGCGTTTACGGCGAAGGGCTTTGTTTGAGTGCGAGGAGCTTCAGGTGAGGAGGTCTTGAAGGAC
The DNA here is from genome assembly GCA_964012695.1 of uncultured Opitutia bacterium. Taxonomy (GTDB): domain Bacteria; phylum Verrucomicrobiota; class Verrucomicrobiia; order Opitutales; family Seribacteraceae; genus CAXGVD01. The sequence continues at coordinate 451 of CAXGVD010000153.1, read as the reverse complement.
GTGGGGCTTGTCCTCCACGCCGACGAGGCGGAAATCCAGTCCTTGAAACTTGTAGGTGAAGCGTTCCGCGTCGATGCCGAGTAGGTGGAGCATGGTGGCATGGAGGTCGCGGACGTGCACGACTTTTTCCTCGGCGTTGTAGCCGAGTTCGTCGGTGTTGCCGTAGGATATTCCCCCCTTCACGCCGCCTCCCGCCATCCAAAGGGAAAAGCCCTTGATATGGTGGTCGCGTCCGGAGCCTTGGGCCATTGGTGTGCGTCCAAACTCGCCTCCCCATACGACGAGAGTGTCCTCCAGCATGCCGCGCTGTTTAAGGTCTTGTATGAGGGCGGCGGAGCCTTGGTCCACGCGTTTTGCGACGCCGGAAATGGCACCTTTTACCCCGCCGTGGTGGTCCCAGCCTCGGTGGTAGAGCTGGATGAAGCGGACGCCGCGTTCGGCGAGCCGGCGG
>CAXGVD010000152.1:0-6288 GCA_964012695.1 uncultured Opitutia bacterium | reverse complement strand
ACTGGTCTATCGGCTCCATCATGTTCATGGGCCGGGGCATCCGGGGCAACCGAGTCATCGGCGCCACAGACGAGGGGCAATTCCTCCAACCCATCGACAACAATACCTTGGAAATCGACAAGGAAAACGGCATTCGCCCTAGGCCGGAACACATCCATCTAGCGCTCCGAGAACACGCCGGCATCGAGGACAACCCCTTCACTAAAAAGTTTCCGCTGAAAGTCCCGGCTGACGAGAAGCTCCGGGGGCTATTCGGATAAAGCCAAATGATCTTTCGAGTTACCCCTTGGCCCTTATTTATCACAGGTTTTAGTAGCCAGATTCCGCAAGCGGCCTGGCTTCGAGGCTTGAGCGGGTGAAGTCGCAGCAGGAAATCAGTAAGAAAGGCGGGACGGAACGACATTTGACAAAATGTCGCACAGCGACGGCTCACCAATAACCGTAGATGTAATAGCCACGGAGGCCGGAAACAGGCAGGCGCTGACTCGAAAATAAAGAGTAAAAGCAAATGAAGTTTGGTGTAAGTCTCCGGGGATCCGCTCAAGGCTTCGCCGAGCCAGACAGTTCCAGGATGGTGATGTTCTTGAACTGCACGGGGCTTCCGTGCCCGCAGAAGCAAATGTGGCCGCTCCGACGCTGAGCGCCCTTGTGTTTAGGCTTCTCCTTGTTGATTTGGTCCAGATTGGCGTCGAGGATGAGGGTGCCGTTAAGCACCACCTTGACGCTAGGTCCGTCTACGGTGACCTTCTGGCGGTTCCATTCGCCGGCAGGCTTGAGGTGTCCGCGCTTAGCCGCCTTGAGCTTGTAGAGAGAGCCGTGGTACTGGGAATCGACCAGCTTAGCGTACCTCGGATGCTTGTTGTCGAGAATCTGCAACTCCATCCCTGCGCCCGAAGGCCCGCCCTTTCCCGGATAATGTATGCCAAGGCCGTTGTTGCCCCCGGGAGGCAGGAGGAACTCGAACTCGAATACATAGTTGGCGTATTGCTTCTCCGTGACGAGGTTGCCGCCCTTGCAGACGAGTACGCCGTCCTTAACCTCGTACTTGGCGCCCATCCAGCCAGTGAGGTCCTTGCCGTTGAAAAGGGAGACGGCGGCGTTGTCGGTTTCCTTGTCCTTGGCTTGCCCAAAGACGAATGAGGCGGTCAAAGCCGCGAAGAGCATGCAGGTTTTCATGCCACCACTCCGGTAAGGTTTTGTATTGGCGTCAAGCCCGAGGTTGGGCTGCAGAGCGAAATGTCAGGCGAACAATGCATCTGTCGTCCACTTGAAGGTGAGGTTTGGCCGATGGCGCCGTAGCACATGTCGAAAATTAAAATGAAGAAGTAAGGCTTGGCCGCACCCGCGGCAACGAAAGTTAAAAAAAGCCGAACCGAGCCGTGGGAAAAGGGACAGGATGGACGGCCAGTTCATAGCGGCAATGTTTGGGGAATAGGCATCGTGAGGACTTCGCGGAAAACTAGTTCGAGGTAAACTCCAACAGTTCCTGACCCTTAAACAAGCGTCCTTTCCTACTTTTTGGGTTTGATTCCTCCGCCCCCACGTGAGCAACTGAATGGCTTTCTTCCAACCCACCGATTCACCCGAACCAGAACGCCACCCGACTCATGAAGCTTCAAGCACTCCCAACGCTCGCCATCCTCACACTCTTTTACTTGACCGCCAACTTGGCAGCCGCGGTAAAACTACCCAATGTCATCGGCTCCAACATGGTTTTGCAGCGCGCCCTACCCGTGCCCGTCTGGGGCTGGGCGGAGCCTGGCGAGAAGGTCACGGTCAGCTTCGCAGGCCAGACCAAGGAGACCGAAACGGGCAAAGACGGCAAGTGGCGGGTAACGCTGGACCCGCTCAAAGCCTCCGACAATCCGAGCCCCCTCAAGGTGAAGGGAAGCAACGCCATCACATTGGAAAACGTTCTCGTGGGCGAGGTATGGATTTGCTCCGGTCAGTCGAACATGGAGTGGAGCATCGCCCGCTCCGCCAACCCCAAGGAGGAAATCGCCGCCTCCAACCACCCCGGCATTCGTCTCTTCAATGTTCCCGGCCACACAACCGCCCCCAAACCCCAAGAGCAAGGCCGTGGCGTTTGGCAGGTTTGCTCGCCTCAAACCTCCGCAGGCTTCAGCGCCGTGGGTTACTACTTCGGACGCCGCCTTTATAAAGAACTGAAAGTTCCCGTGGGACTTGTAGGCTCCAACTGGGGCGGCACCCGCATCGAGCCCTGGACCACCCTCGAAGGCTTCCGTTCCGTTCCTGAACTGGCGGTTCATGCCAAGCAAGTGGCAGGTTACAAGGAGAACACCAGGGTTGGCGGCAGCTCCCCCTCGGCCATCTACAACTCCATGGTCCACCCCCTCGCACCCTTCGCCATGCGCGGTGCCATTTGGTACCAAGGCGAATCCAATGGCGGCGAACACCTTTCTTACTACCACAAGAAGCACGCCCTCGTGAACGGTTGGAGAAAGGTTTTCGAAAACAAGGATCTTGGCTTCTATTGGGTGCAACTTGCCAACTTCCGCAAGCCAAACGTACGTGAAGTGAACGACCCGAAGAAGGAATTCTCGAACCCCGCTGGCGGAGACGGTTGGGCCAAAATTCGGGAAGCCCAGACCAAGGCCCTCGACATCCCCCACACTGGTATGGCGGTGGCCATCGACCTCGCCGACGCCCACAACCCCAATGACATTCACCCCCGCAACAAGCAGGATGTGGGCAAGCGCCTCGCCCAATGGGCCCTGCACCAAACCTACGGCAAGAAGGACCTCGTTCCCGCCGGCCCCCTGTACAAGAGTCACGAGATAAAAGGGAACGCCGTTCACCTTTCCTTCGACCACGTCGGCAAGGGCCTCATGGTCGGCAAAAAGACCAAGCTGGAGCCGACCGCCGAGGTCAAGGGTGGCAAACTTGAGAACTTCGCCATCGCGGGCGAAGACAAGCAGTGGGTCTGGGCCGACGCAGTCATCAAGGGCGACGTCGTGGTTGTCAGCTCCAAGGAAGTGAAGAAGCCCGTGGCCGTCCGCTACGGCTTCACCATGAACCCCGGCAAGGCCAACCTCTACAACAAGGAAGGCATCGCCGCCTCCCCCTTCCGCACGGACGATTGGTAAAGCGGGGTAGTACCTTCGCCTCTTATTCCTTCCGCTACTCCCTCATAAAGCGTTCTAGGACCCCGACCGCCACAGCGGTCTTGGCGTTTCGGACGGCTTGCAGAAGACTCTTCCAGCAAGGATCTTTCCGCCACATCCCCGTTTCCTCGGTGATGTCGAGCAGAAGGGCGAAAAGAAAGTCGCTGCCCGTCCATCACCTGGAGAGGTCCGTGACGGAGGTCGTTCAGGCCCTCGGCTATCATGTCTTTGCGGCAAAGGTTTTTTCGCTGTTCTTTGTCGAGACGCGGTGCCACCAAATCCACATTCCAATCGAGGTAACGGCGAAGGGATCGAGAAAACGCTCCAAATACCCGCAAAAGTTCGATAGGCCCGCCAAATGACTGCTACGGCCTAGAGGTATGGGAGAGGGATAACGGTTCTTTCTCTTGGAGTAGGATTGAAAGCGGCCCTTGCAACGGAAAGGCGCGAGGATATCGGAAATTAAGATAAAATGACATTATCTTAATTTTTATGCAGTTCAATTTAGTGGCTACAAACGCCTTGTGGGCTTGAAAAAAAGGGGGAGTCCCTGAAAAGGTCTCAGTCCTCTATGCCGGGGATGGGATCGTTCGAGAGGATTTCCTTGCCTTGCCAAATGACTTTTCCGTTTTCGTCCCGAGTGAGGATGCGGGCAGCGCTTCGGGGAGCGGGCTTGCGGTTGACCTTGGGAAGGAAGGCTTGGTGCTCCTTGATGACGGATGAGTAGGCGGGGTCTCCAGCGAGGTTGTTCCATTCGTCGGGATCCTTCCGCATGTCATAGAGTTCTTGGGAGCCATCGGCGTACTGGATAAAGCTCCAGTGCTCGGAACGAACGCCGTGGTTGTCGTGGTTGTGGGTGGTGATGGCGGGCCATTTCCGCGGAGCCTTCGCGTCCTTGAGTTGGGGAAGCAGGCTGTGGCCTTCGTTCTTGGGGTTCTTGGGCAGGCCGCAGAGTTCGAGCAGCGTGGGGTAAACGTCCAGCAACTCGGCGGGCTTGCCGCAGAGCTGACGAGGTTTCACGCCGGGTCCCGCGAAGACCAGGGGAACGCGGGCACCGTCGTCCCAAAGGGTGTTCTTGCCAGTAATGCCTTTTTCACCGAGGTGCCAACCGTGGTCGCTCCAAAGGACGATGATCGTGTCCTTCTCGAAACCGTTGCGCTTAAGGGCGGAGAGAACGCGGTCGACCTGCGAATCTACGAAACTGGTGCAGGCGAGGTAGGAACGGACGAGATTTCGCCACTGGCCGACTTCCTCCAACCACTTCCTGCGCACCTCGGGTAGGTACCAGTGAAGGTACCAGGAGAAGCGAGGTGTGTCCGACCTGTCGTTGCGCAGGATTTTGGGAAGGACGGAATCGTCGTCGGGATAGAGATCGAACCACTTTTGGGTAGCGAAGCAGGGAACATGGGGCAGAAAGAAACCAACGGAGAGGAAGAAGGGTTCTGCGTCCTTGCCACGCGGCATGTCGTCGAGACGTTCCACCGCCCAGGAAGCGACCTGCCAGTCACCCTTTTCCTCGTCCTTGTGGGGAAACGTACCCCAGTCCACGAGCTTATGGTTGCCGAAGGGAGTGGAGATTAGCTTCTTGGGCGGGAAGGGACGGCCGCTGGCTCCGGGCCCGAGCACGTCGAACTCCTTGTCCGTCTTTCTGCGTCCGTTGCCCCCGTGGTATATCTTGCCCGTGGAGTAGGTTTTGTAGCCGCCGTGCTTCTTGAGGTATTGGGGAAGAGTGACGAGGTCTTGGAACTCCGGCAGGCTACGGAACCACGGAGCGAGCCCGTAGATGCCCGTGGTAGAGGGGCGCAGTCCAGTCATGAGACTGGTGCGGGAAGGGTTGCAGAGGGGAGACTGGCAATGAGCATTGGTAAAGGCGGTGCCTCGAGCGGCCAGCTTGTCGATGTGCGGTGTCTTGGCCATGGGGTGGCCACCGAGGTGGCCGATCCAGTCGTTTTGGTCATCGATGGCGATGAATAGCACGTTCGGCTTTTTCGCGGCGTGAAGAGAAAACGCAGTCGCCAAGGTTGCGGCGAGCACCGGGAGAATAAGAAACAACTTGTGCATGAGCGATAAAGCCTGAGCCGTTTCCCTCCAAAGGCAAGAAAGAGGTTACCTGCGTTTAGCGTTTGCCTTTCGAGCCCAATCATTCATTTTAGGGGGCTTTCCTTCGTTTGGATGGGAGAGAGGACTTTGAATAACTAAATGCCCCGAACGGCTTAAATTGCTCACAGACCACTCGAGTTCAGACGATTTTCAAGACAACCAACATACATACAGGTAATAGAATGGACATCTACGTGGGTAACCTTCCTTGGTCCGCGACCGAACAAGAACTGGCCGACGCCTTCGCGGCGCACGGCGCCGTAGCCAAGGCCACAATCATCACCGACCGCGATTCCGGACGCTCCAAGGGCTTCGCCTTCGTGACAATGGACGACAACGATGAAGCCAACGCCGCCATCGAGGCCCTCAATGGCTCCGAGATGGGCGGACGCCCCCTCAAGGTGAACGAAGCTCGCCCCCGCGAAGAACGTCCGCCTCGCCGGGACAACTGGTAAATTTCTTACCTGAGCGAGGAGGCCAGACCGTCTCCTCGAAGCAACCTCGCCCTCACAGCCATCGACCTACATCGGGGCGATGCGGCGGGAGCCCACGTCGGTAGTGAGCATAACGTGGGCGTCGAAGCTTTCTGAAAGCAGGCGGTGCTTCAATTCCGCGTGTTCAGAGGAGTCCCAGAGGTTTTCATGTTCCCACGGGTCCGCGTCTAAGTCGTATAGCTCTCCCACGCCCTTACCGTGGTAAACGGAGAGCTTGTGGCACTCGTCCCGGTACATCGAGGCGAAGGTGCCGGTGCCGTTCGTGAAGTGGGGGTCGAGAGCGTCGAAGTACTCGCAGCGGACGAAGTCGCGGTGCCTTTCGGGAAGTGCTTCTCCCGTAAGGATGGGCAGGAGACTGCGGCCCTGTTGGTATTCTGGTTGCGGCACCTCGGCTAAGTCGAGCAGGGTGGCGGTGAGGTCGAGCAGTTCCACGAGGCCGTCGCTACGCAGGTTTTGTCGAAAGCGAGAGGGGCAGGAAAAGATGAGCGGCACGCGGACCAGCCCCTCGTAAAACCGGCACCCCTTGAACATCAGGCCGTGGTCGCCTAGGCTCTCCCCGTGGTCGCTGG
>CAXGVD010000151.1:0-6296 GCA_964012695.1 uncultured Opitutia bacterium | reverse complement strand
GGAAGCTTTGACTCCACCCTTGCCGGAAACGTCGTGACTCGAGATCCCTATCAATACCAGCTTCAAGGTCAGGATGGCCCCCTTCTCCTTGCTCCCCAAGACGGCGAAACCATACTTGGCCGCCGAGTGGAGGAAGACGGCACCGTGAAACTTCTCGTGAACAAGGAGGGGGAGGACACCCTGAGGACCGTGGGGCAAATCAAACTCGTCAACTTCACCGCCCCCCAGTACCTCAAGCGGGTCGGCAACGGCTACTACTCCAACGGTTTGGCTGGCCAGAACCTCGCCGGCATGCAGGACAACACCGTTCCCGTGACCGGCTCCAACGGCAAAATCCGCCAGTACGCCCTCGAACTTTCCAACGTGGATCTTACCAACGAGTTCGCCACCATGATCACTCACCAACGCGCCTTTCAGGCAGGCTCTCGGGTTGTCACAACTTCCGACCTGATTCTGAACGAAGCCATCAACCTGAAGCGTTAACCCAAAACGAATTTCTACCATGTGCGCTCAAATAGACGAACTTCCCGACGGCCAAGGGGCCGACAACAAAGGCGGCGGCGGAAACCTCGTTTCCTCCCTCATCGCGGTCATGCTGGCCGTCGGCCTCTCGGTAGGCGGCACCTTCGCCGTCATCAGCTTCCTCAAACCCCAGGAAACGGAAAAACCCGTCGCAACCAGCGCGGACGGCGAACCGTTGAACTTGGAGCCCACGGGCGAGGAGAAGACCTACGAACTCAAGGACCTCATCACGAACCTCGGCGGCCCCATCAAGACGCGCTATATCGACATAGAACTGACGTTGGAGGGCGTGGCGGGGGACTTCGAGAAAGTGCTTGAGCAAAATGAATACATCGTGCGCGACGAAGCCCTCTCCATCCTCAGCGGTTACAAATTCGAAGACACCCAAGTGGACGGCTTCAAGGAACGGGTGAAAGTGGACCTCAAGACGGGGTTCGCCAAAGTTCTGAAGCACTACCGGGACGGCGAAAGCGCCCTCGTCCGCAACATCTACTTCACACAGTTCGTGATTCAGTAGGGTTTTAGCTCCCTCTTCCGAGACACCGAACGATCTCCTACACCGAACCCAAGCCCGCTCACCCTTTTACGCCATGGCCGACGAACCCGAACTGGAGGACGAAAGCTTCGACTTGAGCGAACTGGAAGGCGGTGGCGAAGCCAAGCCCATCTTCCGCCACGACGGCGAACGCTTTCCTGCCGACGCTGAAGTGAAGGTGAAGAAGTACGACTTCACCAACCCCATTGTCCTGACCGAGGCCGACCTCGACAAGCTCAAGACCAAGAGCTTGGACTTCTCCCGGAGGTTGGCGGGTCACCTATCCATGTTTCTCCGCACGGAGTTCAATCTCACGCTTGAAGGCGTGAGTGAAGACCTCTATGCCAACTTCACCCAATCCATCCAGTCTCCCTCCTGCATCACCCTCTTCAAGGTGCAGGAACTTAACGGAGTCTGCGTCTTGGATGTGAACGCTCACCTCGCCGCCACCGTCGTGGACCGGGTGCTCGGGGGACGCGGCTCCACCATGCCTGAGGAACGGGGACTCACCGACATCGAAAAAGCCCTTGTTCAGGATTTCAACTACATCATCCTAGAAGAATGGTGCAAGCAGTGGGAGGACTGCATGCAGTTGCACCCCAGCGTGATAGGCAACGAAAACAGCGGTCGCTTCCTTCAGACCTCTCCCCCGGACGCCAAGATGCTCATCCTCACCATGGAGGCCTCCTTTGGAGATGTCACAGGTCCTATGCGCGTGGCCGTCCCTTACCTTACTCTGGAGCCCATTGTCACCCGGATTCTCGCTGCGAGCAGGGACTTGGAAAAAGTATCCGGCGCACCCGCGAGGTGGCAAGAGGTGTACGACGACATTTCCGTGCCCGTCTCCGCCGAGTGGGACGCCTTCGAACTCACTGTTCGGGACCTTCTTTCCTGGCGGGTGGACGATGTTATTTATATGCCTAACCGCCTCTTGAACGAAACCCAACTACGGGTTGAGGGACGTACCTGTTTCGTAGGAGACGTTGGAGTGGAGGGGGAACGCGTTGCTTTCCGCGTGAACGAAAGTTGCCTTGAGGTAAACAACCTAACGGGATAGACCTATGGACAGCAGGAAGATGGACGTCGTTATGGACGTCAAGGTTAACGTAACCGTTCAATTGGGAACGGCCCAACTGCCCATGCGCGAAGTGGTTGAGTTGAGCCCCGGCGCCCAGATACAACTTGAGCAGAACGCCAAGGAGCCGGTCAAGTTGCTCGTCAACGAAAAGCTGATCGCCTACGGCGAAGTGGTGGTCATGGACGACCGCTTCGGGCTCAAAATCACGGAGATCGTGGACTCCGCTTCGTGAATTTGCCCCGTCCGGCTTTGCCGGCTTGGTTCCTCACGACGTCTTTGCCGGTTTTCACTACCCTCGCGCACGCGAGCGAAGGGGCGCCTGCGGGGGCTCCTGGTTCGGGGAGCGGCGATCTTCTTTACCTCTGGGTGAAGGTCATCGCCTTTCTGGCCCTACTGGGGGCCGGTGCGGTCCTGCTGAACCACTATGTCCGCAAAAAGAGGCCTGGAATGACCACTGCTGTAGGAGCAGGGCGCATTCATCTGGCGGACGTCCGCTCACTCGGCAACCGCCAGTATTTGGCCGTGGCTCAGTTCGGGCGCGAACGCCACTTACTTGGCGTCACCCCGTCTGCGATCAACCACCTTTCCCGGCTTGGCGACGCCGAAACCGTAGAAGCGGAATCGGAGAAAAGCTCCTTTGAGGGCGTCTTGTCGAGCCAGGAGGGGGCAGAGAATGCTTCGGAAGGGGAGGAGGGCACCCGTCGTGCGTAACTTCCCCCGTCGTCTCCTCCGCCGGGGAGTCCCTTTGCTAGCCTTGGGCTGCCTGTTTCTTTGCTCGGGCGACCTCTGGGGCCAGACCACGGGTACGGGTGCTCCTGGCCTGCGGATAGATGTTTCCGGGTCCAACGACGAGGGCGACTTCGGCGTAGCCATCCAGCTCGTCGTGGCGATGACCATTCTGACCCTCGGTCCCTCCGTCATCCTCATGATGACCTGCTTCACCCGCATAATTATCGTGCTCGGCTTCGTTCGCAACGCTATAGGCGTGAATTCCGCGCCCTCCAGCCAAATCATCATCGGCCTCGGACTCTTCCTCACCTTCTTCGTCATGGGCCCCGTGTGGAACCGAATCTACGACGACGCCGTGACCCCCTACATGGCTGGAGAAATGAAGTCCGCCGACGCTCTCATGACCGCTACCGCTCACATGAAGGACTTCATGATGAGCCAGACCCGCCAGGCTGACGCCCAGTTCTTCCTCGAAATCTCTCGGCAGGGGGCCATGACGCGGGAGGAACTACCCCTCAGCGTGGTCGTGCCCTCATTCGTCCTGAGCGAGTTGCGGACCGCCTTCCAGATGGGCTTCCTGATATTCATCCCCTTCATCATCGTGGACTTCATCGTGGCCTCCTCTCTCATGTCCATGGGCATGATGATGATGCCACCCGTGGTTATATCCATGCCGTTCAAGCTCTTACTCTTCGTCTTGGTTGACGGCTGGTACCTCGTCATCAATTCCCTCGTACAGAGCTTCATCGTGCCCTAGGGGCGGGGCGTTTAGAGGCGAAAAAAGGAGAACGCGGTCATGACGATGGAACTGGCGGTGGACATTATGAGAAACCTTTTGCAGACGGGCCTCATGCTTGCCGTGCCCATCCTAGGAACCGCCACCGTGGTGGGCCTCGTGGTGAGTTTGATCCAGTCCATCACCAGCCTGCAGGAGCAGACGCTAACCTTTGTACCCAAGCTCGTCTGCGTGTCCCTCGCCATCATGATCTCGGCCAACTTCATCCTCAAGACCATGACGGAGTTCTGCATCTCCATGTTCAATCTCATCCCCACCATGGCCCAATGACGATCTACGCCGAGGAAATCATCGTGTGGGTGCTCGTCTTTCTCCGGACGGGCGCTTTTTTTCTCGGAATTCCGCTGTTCGCGGGAAAGTTGATCCCAAAGAAGATTCGGGTGGCCTTCGCTCTTATGCTTTCCCTGCTCGTCAACCCGCTCGTTCCCGCGGATCTGCACCTGGCCCACCACTTCGCTGGTGCCATTCTTCTTGCCATGAACGAGGTCTGCATCGGCCTCCTGCTGGCCCTGAGTGTCCGCATGGTGTTCTTCGCCCTGGAGTTGGCCGGGCACCTCATCTCCTACGAAATCGGTCTAATGGCCTCCAACAGTGTGAACCCTCTGCTCGGTTCGAGTGACAGCACCCTCTCCTCGCTCCTCTACTATTTCGGCATGATCGTCTTCTTCGTAGCGGGGGTGCATTACGATGTGCTGCGTGCCTTCACTCTTAGTTTCGACGTCCTACCCGTGGGCAAGTTCTTTCATCATGCCAACCCCATTGGCGCCCTGATTCGCGAGTCCGCCACGGTTTTCGTACTCGGCACCTTGATGGCGGCCCCCTTCATTGCCCTGAACTTCTTGGTCAACATCTCGTTTGCCGTACTCGGCAAGGCCGTGCCCAAAATGAATGTCTTCATTACCAGCTTCGCCGTTAGGATCGTCTGCGGAATAACCCTGCTGGCCTCTTCCGTCTTGCTCATCACCGCCTACGTCCTTGAGCACAGTCGTCGTTCCGCCTTCGTGATGATTGACATCATAACCCCCTGACCTCCGCTCCTTAGCCCTCGCCGGTACCTCCTTGACCTCATGTCTTCCGACGTTGACAAAAGCTCGAAAACGGAGCCCCCCACAGAAAAGAAGCTTTCGGAGGCCCGGGCGAAAGGTCAGTTCGCCAAGGCCCCCGAAATCGGAATGACGCTCTCTCTCCTGGCGGGCTTCCTTATAATTCTCGCCTTCGCCCCCGGCAAGGCGGGGGACTTGATGGATCTTACCCGTTCCATCTTCGAGAACCTGCACAAGATTCACGCCACTCAAGAAGGCGCTGTGAACGTACTCCTGACGGGCTACAAGAGCCTAGTCTTCATCGTGTTACCTCTGCTCTTCGCCTGCTTCCTAGCGGGGGTTCTGGCGGAGGGGTTGCAGACCGGATTCCGCCTCACGCCTAAGGTGATGGAGCCCAAGTTCAGCAAGATGAACCCCATCAGCGGAGCCAAGCGGATCTTCGGCATGAAGGGCCTTAAGACCTTCTTTATCGATTTCCTAAAGTTCCTCGTCATCGGCGTCGTGGTCTGGGTCACCATGCTCGTGGTGGCCGACGACGAAATCTTTTCCGTTCCCATTCCCATTCAGTATATCCCGGAGTTCATATACAAGCTTTTCATCATCATGCTCGCCTTCCTCATCCTGTTCTTGGCGGTGATTGCGGTCATTCACTATATCATCAAGAAAAAGGAAAACGATGAGGAGATGAAAATGACCAAGGAAGAGGTCAAGGAAGAGCGCAAAAGCAAGGAAGTGGCCCCTGAAGTGAAGTCTGCCCAACGCAAGAAGGCGATGGAGTTGCTCTCCGGAAGCCTCGGCGACGTGAGCACTGCGGATGTCGTTGTGACCAACCCCACCCACTACGCTGTAGCCCTTCGGTACGAAAGAGGCGCGGATCTTGCTCCCGTGGTCGTAGCGAAAGGAGAAAATCTCTTGGCCAGGAGAATCAAGCTGATAGCTGCGGAACACGAAGTGCCCATGGTAGAGGACAAACCATTGGCTCGGGCTCTCTTTGCCCTGGGGGTGGTGGGCGAAGCCATCCCGCGCGACTTTTACCAAGCCGTGGCGGCAATTCTTGCCCATGTCTACAACGCCCACGCCTATTATTTTCACCGCTTGAAGGCCCGCCGCCTCCTCGCCAAAGCCGCCTGACGCCCTCCTCCCATGGCCGCCTTTCTCCAGCGCATCAACGACAAGCTCGGTCGCTTCTCCGGAGCCTCGGACATGGCTTTCGTATTCGGCTTGTTCGGGGCCGTTCTTCTGCTCGTCATCCCAGTCCACAAGGACCTTCTTAGCCTACTGCTCGTGGGCAGCATCGCGATTTCGCTGCTGGTTCTCGTCACCGTCATCTACGTCAAGGACCCTCCCGAGTTCTCCGTCTTTCCCACCCTACTCCTAGCCGTCACCCTCTACAGGCTGGGCCTCAACGTCGCTTCCACCCGTCTCATCCTACTGGATGGCGACGCCGGCTCCGTCATCCACTCGTTCGGTACCTTTGTGGTCGGGGGTAACTATGTCGTGGGGGCGGTGGTCTTCTTGATTTTGGTGATCATCAACTTCGTTGTCATCACCAAGGGTGCGGGGCGGATCGCCGAGGTTACGGCGCGTTTTACC
>CAXGVD010000150.1:0-6314 GCA_964012695.1 uncultured Opitutia bacterium | reverse complement strand
TTGGTTCCCCTGAGCGTTACAACCAGCTGGTTTCCCTGAATGGATTTTTTGGTCAAAAGGTCGAAACTTCCGGTTACGAATTGACCGGAGCCAAAGGATGTCTGAGGCATGGTCAGCGTGATGGAACCGCGCATGAACCTCATAACGAAGTAAATGACGACTCCGATCAAGATAAGAGCCAAAACTGCGCAAATGACGATTAGAAGAGTGTTATCAGGCATAATGTTATTTTATGATATTGGTGTAAGGAAATGCGAGGAAGGATGTATCAAAACTATAGAATCTTCTTACATTGCAACTTCAAACACGCAACTTGAATGATAACAGCTGGGGGCTAGCTAGATAGCGCACACCTTGAGCCAAATTATTCCTTAGTAGGGTCAACTAGAATGTTTTCGAGTTTAGGTTCTTCCCCATTATTCCCGAACCCACCACTGCACAAAACAGAATTGCAGTCCCTAAGAAATCTGAAACATATTTAGCCATATTTTTCTCTCACATCAATTTTACGATCACTTGGAAATTCGCTTATCAAAGAGATTCCCATGCAGGCATACGTAGGCAAGGCGGGCAAGACTTACGGGCCGTACCCTGTCGAGAAGGTGCGAGAATACGTCGAGATGGGAAACTTCGCACTCGACGACCTCGCCTGCCTTGACGGCAAGAACTGGGTGAAGCTTGCCGAGGCCCTCGATGCGACGCCGCCACCCAAGCCTGCGGAAACGCCAGCAGATAAGGCACCGGAGATTGAAGCGGAGGAAGAGTCGGTGAAAGCTCCGGAGCCCGAAGCCGGAGAACTCGACCTCGAATTCGGCAAGCGCGAGCCCTTATTCGCCGTGCCCTTGATGAGTTTGTGGCTTCTTCTTGGCTTCCTCTTTTGTGCTCTAGCCTTCGCCGCTTTGTTTTTTCCGTGGTATTCCTTCACGGGTTCAGGAGGAGAGAACGAGGCGAGCGTATGGAAGAACGGCCTGAGCAAGGCTTGCAGCCACTTGGGCTTAGTTTCCCTGATCGGCATAGTTCTTTCCGTGTGCGGAGCGTTCTTCAAACCGCTGGTTTTGTATTCTCCGCTTCCCATGGGAGTGGCCGCGCTCGGCGCCCTACTGCCCCTTTTAGTCCTGAACACGGGGAGCGTAAACATCGTGGGTACTACCCTGTCCATCAGCGTCGGCTGGGGCCTTTGGGTCTGTTTCGGAGCGTCCTTGACCGCCACCGCCTTTCTTTACCTGAACGTTTTGTTCACCCCCCAAGAGCCTTCTTTGGGACATTCCTGAACAACATGAACTTCGTTATGAAAACCGCTTTAGCCTGCCTCTCTTTTCTTATCGCGTGTGCCGCTTCCGCAAACGAACGCCCGAACATCGTGTTCATTCTCGCAGACGACATGGGCTACGGCGACGTCCGGGCCCTCAACCCCGACTCTAAAATTCCCACTCCGCACCTCGACAGCCTAGCCGCCGAGGGCATGACCTTCACAGACGCCCATTCCCCCTCCGCAGTCTGCACCCCCACGCGATACTCCACCCTCACCGGTCGCTACTCCTGGCGCAGCCGCCTCAAGAGTGGCGTGCTCAATGGTTACGGAACCCCTCTTATCGAATCCGAACGCCCCACTGTAGCCTCTCACCTACGGACTCACGACTACCACACAGCCGTCATCGGCAAGTGGCACCTCGGCCTCGGGTTCCAACGGGGTGAGGACGGCCAGTGGGACTGGAGCAAACCCCTGACCTACTCGCCAGTCAACGTCGGCTTCGACCACTCCCTCGTCATCCCCGCCTCCCTCGATTTTCCGCCCTACGTCTACATCGACGGCAACGAAATCACAGGGATGCCCGACCGCATCCAAACCGCACGAAAATTCCCCGACTACCTCCGCGAGGGCGAACTCGGTTCCGACTTCTCCATTCTCGACTGCCTCGACCACCTCACCGAACTCGCCGCCGCCCACATCAAGGAGCGGGCCGCCGCCCGCAAGAAGGACGGCAAGCCCTTTTTCCTCTACTTCCCCCTCACCGCGCCTCACAAACCCGTACTGCCGCACCCTCGCTTTCGTGGGAAAACCAAACTCGGCCCTTACGGCGACTTCGTGGTTCAGGTGGACTGGACCGTCGGAAGCGTCCTGCAGGCCATCGACGAAGCCGACATCGCCGAAAACACCCTCGTATTCTACACAAGCGACAACGGTTCCTTCATGTACCGCAACGTGGACGAGTCCCATCCCCATCATGTCGCGGACGAAACCGTCCAAGCCTACTACGAAGGCCACCATAAGGCCAACGGTCCCCTCCGCGGCACCAAGGCGGATGTCTGGGAAGGCGGACATCGCGTACCATTCTTCGTCCGCTGGCCCAAGGTCGTGAAAGCCGGCTCCACCTGCGCCGTTCCCATCTGCCACGTGGACCTGTTCGCCACCGCAGCCGCCGTGGCCGGAACCAAGCTCCCCAGTCCGACCGAAGCCGCCCCCGACAGCTTCAACCTCCTCCCCCTCCTACAAGGGCAGGAGAAAAGCTTCAGCCGCTCCCCCATCGTCCACCACTCCGCCGCCGGTACCTTCGCCATTCGTGACGGCGAGTGGAAGCTCGTACTCGGCAACGGCTCAGGCGGTCGCCAAAAACCCAGAGGCCGACGCTTCACCCCGCCCTTCCAACTCTTCAACCTTAAGGACGACCTCGCCGAAACCACCGACCGCCTCTCCGCCCAACCCGAAGAGGTCGCAAAACTCCAAGCCGCCCTATTCAAAATCCTCGCCGACGACCGAAGTCGACCTCGCTAAGGCGACAGGTAAAGAAGCCTGCACAGGCATCTTGCCTGTGTTCAAAGCAAAAACTGAGGTTTACCCGTCGCCGCCGCTTTTTAAGTCGAACTTCGCAAAGTCCTCAGTGGAAACGCAGAGGTGCTTTCAAGCGGCGCGGCCCTTCGGGTCTTTCCGATCCGTTCCGCTTGAAACGGAAAACTTGAAACTGACGCTCAGCTTTCCGCTCGCTTGGCGGCGCGTTTGCGTTCGGTGGCGTCGAGGATGCGCTTGCGGAGGCGAATGGTGTTGGGGGTGGCTTCGACCAGTTCGTCGTGATTTACGTATTCTATCGCCCGTTCAAGGGAGAAGCGAATCGGCGGCGTGAGGGCCTCGGTCTTGTCCTTTCCCGCCGCCCTGTGGTTGGTGACGTGCTTGGTCTTGGTAGGGTTTACGGGAAGGTCTTCCACACGCGGGTTCTCGCCCACTATCATGCCAGGGTACACTTGGTCCCCCGGGCCGACGAAGAGCTTGCCGCGGGTCTCTACGTTGGTAAGGGCGTAGGTCATGGCCTCGCCTTTCTCGATGGAGACAAGGGTGCCCGTGTGGCGGGTACGGATGTCCCCGCTGTCCGGACGGTATTCCTTGAAGAGGTGGGAGAGGATGCCCTCGCCGTTGGTGAGGGTGAGCAACTCGAACTCGAAGCCGATCAGGCCGCGGGTGGGAATCGTCATCTCCATAAAGGTCCGTCCGTTACGGGCGTTCATCGACTCCAGTTGGCCCTTACGGTTGGATAGGCTTTGCATGCAAGAGCCCACACAATCGTCGGGTACTTCCAGGTAGAGGGTCTCGAAGGGTTCGTAGAGGTGGTCGTCGATGCGCTTCTTGATAACGGTGGGTCGGGAGACCAGCACCTCGTAGCCTTCCCGCCGCATCTCCTCCACCAGCACCGCCACCTGCATGGCGCCTCGGGCGCTGAGCTTGAACTCGGCGGCAACATCCGTCTCCTCGAACTTGATGGAAACGTTGGTGCGGGCCTCCCGCAGAAGACGTTCGCGCAGCTCCCTGGAGGTGACGCGATCGCCGTCTTGTCCAGCGTAGGGTCCGTCGTTCACGGAGAAGGTCATCATCACGGTAGGCGGGTCGATCTCGCTGAAGGGAAGGGGAGCGGCGTCCTCGGAAGCGGCAATGGTCTCGCCAATATCCGCTTCCTCGAAGCCGGCAAGCCCGATAACATCGCCCGCCACGCCCTCGGCGGATTCGTTAGTGGCCAGGGCGGCGTAGGTGAAGACCTTGGTCACCTTGGCCCGAATGGGTGGGCCTTCCTGGCGAAGACGCCATACGGTATCACCCATGCGGATGGAGCCCGACAACACCTTCCCGATAGCGATGCGACCCACGTAGTCGGACCAGTCGATGTTGGAAACCAGCATGCGGAATTCGCCGCCTTCGTCGATTTTGGGCGACGGCACCTTGGTAAGGATGGCCTCGAACAGGGGGGAGACGTCGGCACTGGTAGGTTCTTCGTCGAGTTCGGTGAGGGCGAAGCCGTCCTTGGCGCTGCCGTAGAGGAAGGTGGCGTCGAACTGGTCGTCGTCGGCCTCGAGGTCAAGAAACAGCTCCAGCACTTCGTCCTTCATTTCATCGGGGCGAGCGTTGGGGCGGTCGATCTTGTTCACGAACACGATGGGAGAGAGGCCCGCCGCCAAGGCTTTTTTAAGGACGAAGCGGGTTTGGGCCTGCGGCCCTTCGTAGGCGTCCACCACCAGCAGTACGCCGTCCACCATATTCATGACCCGCTCCACCTCGCCTCCGAAGTCGGCGTGTCCAGGAGTGTCCACGATATTGATCACATTCCCCTTCCAGCGCACTGAAGTGTTCTTGGCCTTGATGGTGATGCCGCGCTCACGCTCCTGGTCCATGGAATCCATTGCCCGGTCCTCTAGAACCTGATTTTCCCGGAAAGCTCCCGACTGCTTCAGCATCTGATCCACCAAGGTAGTCTTCCCATGGTCAACATGCGCGATGATGGCGACATTGCGGATGCGCTCGGCGGTGATGGCGTCTTCGGACATAAGGCGGGCGGGGTTTAGTGATTCTCTGAGGATACGCAATGGGGAAAGACTGCTAATAGTCTGGCCTGCCCGTTAAATTTGAGCAGGTTCGTTGCCATGAACTTGCGAATCATCAACTTATTGCTGACGGGGATGATCTTTGCTGGTTGGGCTTGGGCGGACCGCCGACCCAACGTCGTGGTCATCTTCGCCGACGACATGGGCTTTTCCGACATTGGCTGCTTTGGTTCGGAAATTCGTACGCCCCACCTTGACGGGCTCGCGGCGGACGGCTTGCGTTTCACTCACTTCTACAACACAGGTCGGTGTTGCCCCTCGCGCGCTTCCATTCTAACAGGGCTGTACTCGCATCAGGCGGACATCGGACACATGGCGGGGGACACGGGCATTCGGGGCTACAGGGATCGGCTGAGCTTCAACGCCGTAACGCTAGCCGAAGTCCTCGGCTCGACGGGCTACCACACCATAATGACTGGCAAGTGGCACTTGGGCTGGAGCGACGAGGGAAGCCCGACCGCTCGCGGTTTCCAACACTTCTACGGCACGCGCGGCTATGTCGACAGCTACTTCACGGTCATCCCGCGTACGGAAATCTACCTAAACGACAAGTTGGTAATACCCTCCACGGAAAAGCCCGTCAACCATCTCCACCCCGAGCGAGAGTGGTACACCACAGACGTCTTCACCGACTACGCTCTGCACTTCATCGACAAGGTGCGCAAGAAGGACGATGCACCATTCTTCGTCTACCTCGCCCACAACGCACCACATTTCCCGCTGCACGCAAAGCCGGAAGACGTAAAGAAGTACCGGGGCAAGTACCGGGAGGGTTGGCAGGCCTTCCGCAAGCAGCGCCTCACCAAGCTCCGAGAGATGGGCGTCATCGACCGCTCCTGGTCCTTGTCCAAGCTCGACGTACCAGGCTGGGACACCCTCAGCGAGAAGCAGCGGGACGACATGGATTTCAAGATGGCCCTGTTCGCCGCCATCATCGACCGACTCGACCAGAACGTGGGCCGCGTCGTGGAGCACCTCCGCAAGATTGGCGAGCTGGACGACACGCTACTGCTCTTCGTCAGCGACAACGGCGGCACCCGCGAGACCGGCCTCTTTGGCATAAAGGGCGAGAACAACACGGTGGAAACCTACAAGCAATGGGGCCGCAAGGGGGGCTGGACCAGCAGCTACGGCCAGGGCTGGGCCAACCTCAGCAACGCGCCCTTCCGCCGCTACAAGCGAGAGAACCACGAAGGCGGCATCAGCACGCCGTTCATCATCCACTGGCCGAAAGGCATCCGGGCAAAGGGTGAACTGCGGCACCAGACAGCACACCTCATAGACCTCATGCCCACCTTCGTCGAAGTGGCTCAAACTGAATACCCGGCGACCTTCAAGGGCCGGCCCGTCCTGCCTATGGAGGGCCGCAGCCTTGTGCCTTTTCTGAACTCGGACCAGAAGCAACCCCGCACGCTCTTCTGGGAGCACGAAGGCAACCGTGCCGCACGGGT
>CAXGVD010000149.1:0-6331 GCA_964012695.1 uncultured Opitutia bacterium | reverse complement strand
CCAGCACCGTCTTGGGCGAGCTTTTCGTACTTTTCCTCCAGAAGGACGCGTTCCAGTTCCTTTTCGTCGAAAGCCTTTTGCAGGGCAGCGATTCTGGCCCGCAAGGCGGCCACGTCGCCGGTGTCAGGAGCGGATGTCCCGCCTTCTCCTTGAGCCAACTGCCGCTTCGCGTCAACGAGTTGATCTTCCAGTTGGGAGCGTTGTAACTCCTTCACTTGCAGTTGGGTCCGCAGGTCCGAGACTTGCGCCGCCAATCCGGATGCATCGGGAGGCGTTCCTTGTAGAAGTTGCTCTTTGGCCACGGCCAGTTCGACCTCCAATGCCTCCACCTTAGTCTTAAGTTCGGCGACTCGCAAATCCGTGTCGGGAGATACTGCGGGGTCGGGCCGGAGCACCGCCAAACGGGTCCGCAAGTCCTCCAGTTGCTTGCGAAGGTTGGCGGTTTCCATACCTGCCTCCTGGGCCGTTTCCAACTCGCGTATCGCTTGGGCTAGTTGGTCCTCAAGGCCAGCACGCTGGGCTTCCTTGGCCTGCAAGGCGGCGTTCAAGTCATTCACTTTGTTTTGGGCCTTGGCGAGTTCATCTTCGAGGCGGGCGAATCTGGCGAGGTCGGCCGCGTCTCCACCCGCATCTTTGCCTGGCTCGACATTCTCCAAGGCGAGCAACTGCTGGCGGACCTGCGTCAGCTGATCCTCTAAACTCTTGGCCAAGCTGGCTTGCTCCAGAGCTTCGTCCCGTTGCCTTGCCATTTCGTCCACCTCCGTCTTGGCGGCGAGAAGGCGTTGTTCCAAGGAACCAATTGCGGGGGCGTCGGCCCCATGCCGGACCTGCAGTTCGTCCAGCGTCTGCTTGGTCAGGGCCAGTTCCTTCTCCAGCAAGCCGATCAACTCCTGTTTGCCCTGCATAGCCTTCTGGGCGTTGGCCTCCAACTCACTGTTCCGACCGCGCTCCTTCTCCAACTGTTCCTCCAATTCGGTGATTACTCCAACGCCCGTGGTCTCCGACTGGGCGATGGCGGTCTCAAGTTGGTCCACGCGGTCCTGCGAGGTCTTTACTTGGTCCGCCATCCGAGCCAAAGCCTGGCGGTATTTCACCGTTTGACCGGCCCCTTCGTCCGTCAACACCTTCACTTCCACCTCCAAGTCCGCCACCTTGGCCTGCAAGCGTTCCTTCTCCAGTCTGCCCCGCTCGATATCAGCCAAGTGCGTTTGCATCGCTTGGCTCAGTTCGCCCCGCAAGGAGTCGACTTGCCCGCCCACGTTTTCGGATTCGGCCAAGTTTTCCTGAAGGATACGAATCTGGCCGAGAGCCTCCTGCAGTTGAGCCGCCAGTTGTTCGGTGGCTACGGCATCGCCCGCTCCCGCATTGCGAAGCCTCGCCATTTCCTTCCGGGTGATGTCCAACTCGCGCTTCAAGTCGCCGATGATGATGGCAGACTCAGCCGTGCGGTCGCGCCCGGAGGATTGTTCGGTGAGGAGTTGATTGCGGGCGTTCTCCAGTTCCAATTCCAAGGCGGCGACCCGCGCCGCGTAATCGCCCTCGGATTTCTCCTTGGCCTCCTTGGCAATGACCAATTCGACGCGAGCTTGGTCGCGGTCCGCCCGTAACTGCTCGATGATGCGACCCGCGTTCGTCACGTGCTCGCCTTGGGCTCCCTTGGTGTCGACCAAGACCTTGTTCAACTCTTCCAACTGAGTTTGAATCATCTGCACGTCGCGCAAATCCTTCTTCGCCGCGTCCGCCTCTTGGCGGGCCCGACTCAGCAACTCGCTCTGTCCCTGCAATTCTTGCTCCTTTTGCTCAAGCTCCTTGAGCGTTTCCAAGTGCCGTTGCTTGGTCGCCTCCAGCTCGATCCCGAGTTCCGTCAAAAGGTTTTGAGCCCCTGCCTGTTCTTCGTCGAAGCGTTTGGTAAGGGCATCGATGCGGGCTTGGTATTCGTCCAAGTCCCGAGACATGTCCTGCACCCCCGGCGTTTGCCGCACCACTCCTTGGGTTGCGTCCTGCAAGGCTCGTTGGGCGGCCTGCAACTCAGCGTCCAGACGATGAATGTGGGTGGCGTACTCGATTTCCTTCTTGGCCATCGCCTCCCGGGCCGCGTCTAAATTCGCCCGAGCCTCCTGTAGGGAGACCCCGGACTGTCCCAAGTTGCCCTGCAAGGTTTCGATTTTCTCCGCCAACTGAGCCCGCAATTCTTCGCTCTCCGCCTTGGCCTCCACCACCGAACGTTTGGCCTCGTTGAGATCCTGGATGAGGGCGGCGATTTCGGCGGCGCTCCCGTCTGGATTGCCGGGACGCTCACTCAACTCCTTGATTGTCTCCTGCATGTTCCGGAGTTGCTCCTCCAATTCATCCTGGCCCGACAGTTCCGCTTGAAGGCGTGCGACGTCTCCCAAGGCTTTACGCAATTCGTCGCGAAGATTCGCCTCCACGGCGGGGTCCCCTCCAGTAGCCGGTTTGGCCAAAGCCTGCTGCAAAGCCTTTTTCGTGTTATCCAATTCAGCCTCCAAGGTCAGGAGACGCGAGGCATCCGCCCCCGTGGCGTTCGCCGCCACTCGGGCGGAATCCAATTCCTTGCGAGTACGGTCCAGTTCGCTGGACAGGGTGCGTATCATCGTGGTGGAACGTTCCTGTTCGACAAGCAGAGCCTGACGAGAGAGCCGCAGGTCGTCGTGTGACTTCTTCAAGTCCTCCTGCAGACGGGTCACCATGGCGTTAACCGCCTCCACTCCCGCCTCATTCTGGCCTCTAGCCCGAAGCAATGAATTCCGGGAAGCTTCCAGTTCCTCGATCATTCGTTCGGCCTCCTGCTTGCTCTTTTCCAAGGAGGTGATTTTGCGAAAGGCTATCTGCAAGTCGGTCTGCAATTTCTCGGTATCCTCCGAAAGCGCGGACTGAACGTTTTGGGAACTAGCCAAACGGGCCCGCAACTCCTCGATCGTTTCCTCGGAATTCGCCCGGGCGGCTGCTGCGTCCCGGGCCGCTCCGATGTCGGCTCCATCGCTCCGAATGCCGGGAGTGAAACGATTGTCGCCCCCCCCCGACCCCACGCCGCTGAAGGCCTCCGACACTTCACGGGACTTCTCAGAGGCATTGCTCGCGACCGCGGCCGCCGCCGCGGTCGCCGCGGCTACAGTGTCCAGAACTCCGTCCGCACGAGCGGACAAGGCTCCGGCCTGACGGGAGCCGTCGGAAAGAGCCGCGTCTACGAGCTGAGAGACTGCGTTCACCTCAGTCTCCGCCCGTGTCAGGCTCTCCGCCACAACTTGGAGAACGGGCAAAATCTCCTCCAAGTTGCCGCCGGCGTTCTCAACCGCCTCCTCGAAAATCCCTTGAGTCTCTTCCAATGGCTCCTCCAAAGCCACCATGCTTCGGGCCACGGCCTCGTGACGGGCAGCCAAGTCCGCCTCCACACGAGCGACTTCCGCGGCGATGCTTCGGAGGTCCTCACTCACGGCAGCTTGCCCCTGCCCCAAAGCGGAAAGACCGTTTTCGGCCTGCTTCAGCTTAAGCGACACCGCCTGAAAGGCCGCCTGCTGCTTGATGCCGGCCCGAGCTTG
The DNA here is from genome assembly GCA_964012695.1 of uncultured Opitutia bacterium. GTDB lineage: Bacteria > Verrucomicrobiota > Verrucomicrobiia > Opitutales > Seribacteraceae > CAXGVD01. The sequence continues at coordinate 2,774 of CAXGVD010000149.1, read as the reverse complement.
GCTCATCGCGTCCATCTTCTCGTTCAGGGCCTCAAGGCGTTGTCGCACCGAAGCTACCTGAGAAGCGGCGTCTCCGCTCGGCGCCTCCGGACCAGTGGTCAATTGGCTGAAAGCCAAGGTTGCGATTCCAAGAACCAGCGAGGTCGCACCGACCCAGCCGAACCTTCGGGCAGAAAGGCGTAGCTTTTTCATAGAGGGAGTTACAATGAACCCACGCGCGCGGATGGCAAGTGCGGATTTCCCCGCGACCGATTACCTGCGACCTGTCTCCTCATCGGCGCATTTCTCGCCAAAAGTCCAAACCGTCGCTCAGTCCGCCCTCGGGAAAATCCTCGTTGCCGCGCAAAACCGCAGGCGCCGCGGACTTGAGGAACACGATGGCGTTCACGATGAGAAAAGCCGCCCCGACCACCCGCCAAACGTAAATGTCCCCCCAGGCGGACAATGTCCAGACACTCGCCGCCGCCCCCGAGGCCGAGACTACTGGACCCGCTGCAATCACTGCAAGCAAAGCCCCTTTGCCCAAGCTCTCTCGATCGTACCCCGTAAAGCCGCTGAATCCCCGCCGGAAGGAAAAAGCCACGCCCAAACGACCAAGCCGGAACAAAGGTTTCTCGAAAGACGCGCCCATGCGCGTCTGCACCGGTTCGCTCGTCAGCAACAAGGCGAGCAAGGCATGCCCCATTTCATGCAAAAAAGTCGCGACCGGACGCAACGCCCAAGCGGTCCCCAACAAAAACGCCCACGTCCTCCACTCCTCGAAACTCATTTTCCACCACGCGGCCAACAGCACCACAAGGGCGCAGGCCCAAGGATGGAGCCACCACCTCTCCTTTCCGCCACGCGGGGAAAGGACGTTTGAACGACGCGCCTTCACTCCGGGAAGCAAAAGAACTTGCCGAACGCATGGCAACACCTAGGGTTGCCTCCCTTTTATTCCCTTACCGACACAGTGTTCAAGGTGCTCAAGAACGCCCTAGCGGGCAAACCCAAGGTCACCGTGCCGCACACGAAAGGACTTCCCTTGACCGACGAAAACAAATTCGGCGAAGACGCCGAAGAGAAGCAATGGATAGGCGTCGATCTGGACGGCACCTTGGCCATGTCCGAGCCCTGGCAAGGCTTCGAGCACATCGGTAAACCCGTCCCAAACATGCTCCGGCGCGTGAAAGTCTGGCTGGATATGGGCTATACCGTGAAAATCCTCACCGCCCGGGCCGAGGAACCCGAGAAAGCCGTGCCCCCAATCAAGGCTTGGTTGCAGAAACACGGTCTTCCCGCCCTAGAAGTCACCAACGCCAAAGACATGGACATGATCGAGCTTTGGGACGACCGGGCCGTCCAAGTCATTGCCAACACCGGAAATCCCGTCACGCCCATGGAACCGGGCGCCAGACGCTGAAGGCCCATCAGCTTGAGGTGCCGACGGGGCACAAAAAAGACTCCCGCTTGCGCCGTACCTCACGTTCTAAGGTTCTTTGACCTTTGAAGGTCCAGGTGGGTGCCCTCGCGACGCCTTTTGTCTTCCGATTTACGGCATGACAGCCAACGCCAATCGATAGGCTCCCGAAATTACAAGAGTAAAGGACATGAACCAAGGAAGCTTCTCGAACGCAGCAGAAGTCAAACCTTACTCTACCCTCTCCCACCCTACGCGGTCAAGGGAGAGTTGAATGTCCCGCCCACCCCGGATTTATCGGCTTGAAGCTAACTACTCCACCTCGCCTGAGGCTTGGTTGTAGAAATAGGATTTTCCGCTCACGGTCTTGAGGTAGTAAAGCCAGCCCGTGGACTCGTGGCGGTAGAACCACGGGTAAATATCCTCGCCCGTCCAGAGCCAGCCTTGGCCCTCCCGCCAAAGCCAAACATCACCAGCGCCATCGGGAACGGTATATAGCCAACCCAACTCAGCGTGATAAATCCACGGAGTCGGGGTCAAGTGGAAGGAACCGAACCAAGGCGAGGTGAACCAATTCGGAGCCGTCGGCCCCGCCGCTTGGGCGCCCGCCAACCAAGCTGGAAGCACGGGGGCTGGGACGTTTGTCGGCGTGGCGTTGCGTTCGGCTAAGTCCACAACCTCGATCACCAAGCTCTTTTCCAGGCTCGCATTCCACTCGTCCGTCACTCGGATCCGGACGGCGTGAGTGGCGTTGGTTTCGTAGTCAGGGACGACCGCCGCCCGCAGCGCGCCGTTCGCGTCCAAGCTGAAGAAGGCATTGCCTGCGGACCCATTTCCGTCCACCAAGGCGTAGCCATAGGAGCCTGTGGCATTGGGGTCGTCGGGATCGCTCACCCGGACACGTCCCACAAAGTCCCCTACGGGCCGGCCTTCCGCAATCCTTGCATGGCTCAAGGTAAAGTCTGAGGGTGGTCGATTCACAATCGAGTTCGGATCCCTCGGGTCCGAACCCGCGGCCAATTCCTCGGCGTCGGTGAAGCCGTCTCCGTCGTCGTCGGGGTCGGAATGGTCCTCGATGCCGTCTCCATCCAAGTCCTCGACCACGTTGGTTACGATTACGGTGAAGTTCTCCTTGATCCAAGCATTGTACTGGTCGCGAACTTTTACTCGAATGGTAAACGTCGCATTGGTCTCGTAGTCGAACAAGACTGCCGTCCTCAGGGTCCCGTTGGCGTCTATGGTGAAGAGGTGGTTGTCGTTGGCGCCCCCCACTAAGGTGTAGGTGAGGGTGCTGTTGGCGTCGGGGTCGGTGGCATTCATTTCGCCCACCTTGGTTCCGATCGGCAGGTTCTCCGCCACGCTCAAGGGTGCGGTC
>CAXGVD010000148.1:0-6368 GCA_964012695.1 uncultured Opitutia bacterium | reverse complement strand
CGCCAAGGGGCCGAATCTTCCCGTTGAACAAGTGACTTGGAAACAGGCCCAAGCATTCTGTGAAAAACTAACAGAGCGCGAAAGAGCCGCCGGACGCCTTCCAAAAGACAAAGTTTATCGCCTCCCCACCGAGGCCGAATGGGAATACGCCACCCTCGCCGGCAAGAACACGGTCTTCTTCTTCGGAAACGATCCCGCACTCCTGACCCGTTACGCATGGTTCAACGAAAACGCCGCCGGAAAGACCCACCCCGTCGGGAAAAAATTGCCGAACCCATGGGGCCTGCGCGACATGTACGGCAATGTCCGCGAATGGTGCCTCGACGGCTATTCCCCCCGTCCTCCCGGCCCCAGCGTTCTGACCGACCCCATCCACGGCCCCCACAACCCCGATAAGGTCAACCGCGGCGGTAGTTACGACTCATGCGCCCCCTGCTGCAAAACCTACCTCCGCACCAACTACGGCCCGGACTATCAGTCCTCCGACCTCGGCTTCCGCGTGGCCCTCGCCGCGCCCCACGATGCAAGCGCCCCCTGAGTCAGTCTCCTCGGCTTGCCAACACGCCCTCTTTTCCCCATAAAGAAGGGCTTAAGCATGCCTTGCCTGAAAAACAGCCTTTCGCTCGCATCCGCTCTGGGCGCTTCATTGCTCTTCTCCTGCGGAGATGACCCCGCCGCAAACCAAAGCGACACTTCCTTCGGGAACCAGGCTCACTCGGCCCCCACCGCCAACGCCGAAATCCCTGGGATGCAGGACGGCGAATATTGGGACGGACTGGAAGACCAATTCCAAGAAACCTTCGAAACGCAGGACGAACTTCTCGTCCGCAAGGAAGGAGAAAGTCCCTTCACGGGGCAAATCAGCCGTCGCTCCGCCTTCGGAGCCCTGACCTACCGGGCGTCCTACCTGGAAGGCAGGCTTCATGGAGACGCCCTCGCCTGGCACGACAACGGCGCCCTAGCCTCCAAAACCGGCTACGCCTTCAACCTAAAGGACGGTTACGAAATCCTCTGGACCACAAACGGCATCGAGTACTCGCGCAAGTACTTCTCCGAAGGTCTCGAAGACCTCACCAAGGCCCCCGAGGCAGACAATCTCCAACTTGGCGAAAGTCCTCAGGCCATAGCCTTGAAGGAATGGAGCGGGAATGGCTCGGAATTCGTCCTCCTCTTCGCCGGCGAACCCAGCCGAGGTGGCACCCTTCACATCCGCGAGACCGAGGAACTCTATAACGGCACCATCACGGCCCTCGACGACTACGGCAACAAGGAAGCCGAACTCCACTATGAAAACGGCCGCTACCACGGCATGATCAGCAAGTGGGACGCCGACGGCCAACTCGTGGAGAAAGCCGAGTTCGCTGAAGGGAATCTCGTACGCCTTCACGTCAAGGACGGCCAACCCTTCGACCCCGAAAAAGTCATCGAAGCCAATCCCTTCGGCATGTAGTTTCGCCTGCTTCGTAAACTTTTTCGGTAAGCCGTTCCCACTTCAGCGATCGCTTTCCGCACTTGCTGTTGAATCCAATTGGCGCGTTCAATGCTTTGACACGCACGGCTTACTCTTCAAAGATTTGCAAGCCACAGGCAGAACGCTAACCCCGAAACCGGAGTCCGCTCGCCACCTTTCGTTGCAAAAGGCACTGAAAAGGCATTGCGCGCGGTCGAGCGGCAGCCTGCCCGGTTCGCCGAATTCGCCAGAACCGACCCTCATGCGGAAAGCCGCCAGACCTTACACTCAAGGTACCTCTTCCCCGTCCAGTTTGTACTGCCGGATCTTATTCCGCAAAGTCCGCACATTGATGCGAAGCGTCTCGGCCGCCTTGGTGCGATTCCCGCCCGTGGCCTCCAAGGCCCGAATGATATGGAGCCTCTCCACCTCATCCATGGTAAGGATCTCGCCACCGACCTCCGCTTCGGCATCCGGAATTACCGAGCCCCGTTCCGAAACCATTTGGGACAAGACAGAACCTCCTCCCAATCCCAACAGATCGGCTTCGATGGAAGCCCCCGGTTCAGCCAGGATGACGGCTCGAGCCACGGCATTCTCCAACTCCCTCACGTTTCCCGGCCAACGATGAGCGAGCATCGCCGCTTTTGCCGCCTTGGAAAACTTCGCCTTTCCCAAACCATATTTGCGGGCGTTTCTCTTCAGGAACGTTTCCGCCAGCAGAATCACGTCGTCCCCACGATCCCGCAACGGCGGCACCTCGATTGGAAAAACGTTAAGACGGTAATACAAATCCTCGCGGAAGTTGCCCTTCCGGACCTGCTCCATCAAATCACGGTTCGTCGTGGCCAGCACCCGCACCTTCACTTGAATCGTCTTGTTCCCCCCCACACGCTCGAACTCCTTCTCCTGCAACACCCGCAGCAACTTCGCCTGCAAAGCCGGGGCGATTTCGCTGATCTCGTCCAACAAGATGGTGCCTCCGTCCGCCAACTCGAAACGCCCCTCCCGCCGCTCCGAGGCCCCTGTGTAGGAGCCCTTCTCGTGCCCGAAGAACTCGCTCTCCATCAAAGTCTCCGCAATAGCCGCGCAATTCACCCGAATGTAGGGCTCGTCCTTCAGCAAACTACTCCTATACAGCTCCCGAGCCACCAACTCCTTGCCCGTGCCGTTCTCCCCCGTCACCAACACGCTCGCCTCCGTGCCAGCAACCTTCCGCACCATCTCCTTCAAACGCCGGATCGCATCCGACCCCCCCACGATCTCGCTCCCTCGAGCATCGCTCTCCTCCTCCACATAGTAGCGCGTGACCCGCTTCATTTTGTCGAAGGAAGCCGCCTTGTCCACTACGACCTCGATCTGGTCGAAGGAGAACGGCTTAACCACGTAGTCAAACGCCCCGCCCTGCATGCAGGTTACGGCCGATTCCACAGAACCATAGCCCGTCATCATCACAACCATAGGACCATCAGCCTTCGCAGTAAGCTCCTCCAGCAACTCCGTGCCCTCCCCGTCTGGGAGACGCAAGTCGAGAAACACCAAGTCGAACGCATCCCGCGAAAGAATCTTACGGGCCCCCGCCAAGTCCTCCGCCGAAGCCACCGAGTACCGACTGTTCCGCAACTGCGTTTCCAACGCCTTACGGATCATCATCTCGTCATCCACCACGACTATCTTCTCTATCGCCATAACTTAAAGTCCAGAACAACGCCCCAACACGCGGAACCCCGCCAAGAACAACTAGGAAAAAATTACCAGCCACGCCAAAAGGCAAACCCATTCGTCACCGCCAAAGGTAATGCTCCCAAACATGCAGCCAAGCCCCTTGCACCAGCCACTCGCTTAACTTCCGCTCCCCGAAAAACCATTGGAAACGCATGACCGACTTGGCTCCCATCGCCCTCTTTTGCTACAATCGAGACGATCATCTCCATCGAGTGCTGGAGGCTTTGGCCACCAATGCGGAATTCAGAAAAACTCGGCTTTACATCTTCAGCGACGGGCCGAAAGACGAGAAGGACCAAGCAAAGGTCAAGGCAGTGCGGCAAACATTGACGAGTAGAAAATGGACGAGCCGCCAACACCTGTATTTGCGCAATAAGAACCTAGGCCTGGCCCGATCCGTCATTCAAGGCGTCTCCAACGTCCTGAACAAGCACAAGACCGTAATAGTCCTTGAAGACGACCTCGTCGTTTCCGCAAACTTCCTTGCCTACGCGAACGAATCGCTCCGCCTCTACAAGAAGGAGGAAAAGGTGATTTCCGTCATGGGGTACTCCTACCCCGTATCCGACTCGCTCCCGGAAACCTACTTCCTCAAAGGCGCCGCCTGTTGGGGTTGGGCCACCTGGAGGCACAAATGGAGACTCTTCGAGCCAGACGGCGCCAAACTGCTGACCCGGCTCCACCAAAGGAACTCCACCCATTCGTTCAATTTGGACGGCGCCTGCGACTACGTAAGGATGTTGGAAGATCAAGTCGCCGGCAGGAACGATTCCTGGGGCGTCCGGTGGTACGCCAGCGCCTTTCTGGCGGATATGCTCTCCCTTTATCCGGGACTTTCCCACGTCCGCAACATAGGGATGGACGGTTCCGGCGTTCATTGCGGAACCACAACCGACTTCGACGTGGCCCTCCAAAACGGAAAAACCAAAGTCCGGAAAACGTTTCCGGAGGAATGCACCGCATCAAGGCAAGCGGTCGTCCGCTTCCTCAAGGCTATCGAAAACTGACGAGGCTCCGTTGGCAACCACCGAACACAACGCCCTGCTCGGAACTGATTCTCGACTCATCCTACCCGGTAAAATTATCAATCCGAACGAACGGGAACGAGTCACGATCGGTCAAGACTGTCTGATTCAAGGAGAACTGAAATTGTGGGACGGCGACGGACTAATCGAAATCGGCGATTGCTCCTTCGTCGGCGAAGGCACCCGGATTTGGTCGGCCAATTCGATCAAAATCGGAAATCATGTACAGATCGCGCACAATTGCAACCTGTTCGACAACAACGTTCATTCCATGAACTGGGAGGAAAGGCGCGTCGAATTTGCACACAATGTTTCTGGGCACATCAGGAAGCTGCACGAAGTGAAGGCGCGTCCGATGCGAATCGAGGACGATGTGTGGATTTGCGCCGGCGTTCACGTAGTCAGAGGGATCACCATCGGCAAAGGAAGCGTGATCGGAGCTGGCAGCGTGGTCATGGACTCCATACCTGAATTCAGTTTGGCCGTGGGCAATCCCGCCACGGTGGTACGCAGCTTGAAGTGACGCCACCACTCTCAGGTCGAAAGCAAGACGCCACCTGCGGGCTCGTCGTCCAAGCCCGCGTTTCCTCGAAAAGGCTGCCGGGAAAGACATTGCGGAAAATCGGTTCACGCTCTTTGCTCGAATGCGTAATCGCCCGCTTGAGGCCATGGTGCGCGGACAACGGGATTCCAATCCGCATTGCCACTTCTCGACGCAAGGAGGACGACGCTTTGGAAACCCTGTGCGGACAACTCGACATTCCATGCTTCCGAGGCGAACTGGAAGACGTCGCCGCTCGCCTCCTCGCCCTCGCCCTCGCGGAGGGTTGGAAGGGCATCATCAGGATTTCTGGCGACAGCCCGTTCATCGACCCTCGCGTGGTGGACCGGGCTCTACAGGCTTTCACCGCCGGGAGGCAAGACGTCGTAACGAACGTCCACCCTCGCTCTTTTCCGCCCGGTCAAAGCGTCGAGATATTCCGAACGGAGACTCTCTCCCAGACGCACGCGGACATGACAGAAGAGGAACGCGAACATGTGGGGCTTCATTTTTATCGAAACGAGAAAAGCTTCCATATCCTCAACTTGGATTCCGGCACCGCCCCAGCCTCCTGCACGAGGATGACCGTCGACACTCTCGAAGACGAAAACCGGATGGCCAGGTTGATGGCCGCGCTCGGGGGCGACGCCGGAGACATGCCGTGGGAAGAACTGGTCCTACGGTTGAAAGAACGGGATGTAGGCGTCCCATCGGAACCATGTTGCGCATAGGCATTTTGGGCTTAGGAACGGGCGAAAGGCACATCGAAGCCTTCGAAGCCCACCTGGGGTGCCGAGTCACGGTACTGTCCGATGTGGACGAAGAGAAGTTACGCCAAGTCGGTGAACGGCATCCGGGCAAGCGACTGGAAGACAAACCCGACAAGCTTCTCGCTGACCCCGACCTCGACCTAATATCTATAGCCACCCCAGACAACCTGCACTTCCAACAAGCCACCGCCGCCCTGAAACATGGGCGGCATGTTTTCGTGGAGAAACCCCTCTGTCTCACTGCGGAGGAATCCCACGCACTGCGCCAAACCTTGACCGAGAACCCTCTCCTTCATCTCAGCTCCAACCTCCCACTGCGCGTTTCGTCCAGGTTCGCAAAGCTCAAACGCTCACTGGACGCGGGAGAATTCGGCGAGGTCTATTACTTGGAAGGAGATTATCTATACGGACGTCTAGAAAAGCTGACGGACGGATGGCGGGGACGAATCCCCTACTACTCCGTCATGCTCGGCGGCGGCTTGCATCTGGTGGACCTAGTGCTTTGGCTCACGGGTGATCGCGTGGAGGAAGTCACGACCTACGGCAACCGAATCTCCACGCGGGGGACAGCTTTCGTTCATCCAGACTTCGCCGTCTCCCTCCTCCGATTCGCGAGCGGAGCCATCGCCAAGATTTCAGCCAACTTCGGTTGCCGGCGTCCGCATTTCCACGGGCTTGAAGTTCACGGCACACGAAAGCTGTTCGTCAACCATCCCGAACACGGAACCGTTTACCGGTCCACGGCTAAGAAGGACGAGCCCGCACTCGAAGAAACACCTTACCGTGACTACCGTAAGCCAGACTTGTTCACCAGCTTCATCGACCAAGTTCAAGATCGAGGGCATCGCCAGCATGGA
>CAXGVD010000147.1:0-6375 GCA_964012695.1 uncultured Opitutia bacterium | reverse complement strand
CCGGCAGTCCGATGGTGGCGAAGGCGGCGGCGGCGAAGAAGCAGGCTAGGACGGGAGCCTTGGCCGCGAGCCCGCCCATTTCGTTCATCTCGAAGGTCCCGCACCGGCGCTGAACATAGGTGGTCAGCAGGAACATCAGGGCGACGGAGAGTCCATGGGCGGCCATCAGCATGACGGCGGAACCAGCCCCGAGAGCGGAGCAGGTTGCGAGTCCGAGGAAGCAGTAACCCATGTGCATGACTGAGCCGTGGCCGACCATGTTTTTGAGATTGTTTTGGACGAGGGTGACCACGCCCACGAAGAGCACGTTGCCCAAGGCCAGCCAAAGTAGGAAGGGACTCCACTCGGCGGCCCCTGCGGGAAGGAGTGGAGTGGCCACCTGCACCAAGCCGTATAGGCCGAACTTCTTGAGGACGCCTGCGTGCAACATGGAAACCGAGGTGGGGGCGGCGGTATAGCCGCGGGGGGCCCAGGTGTGAAAAGGGAAAAGGGCCACGAGAATGCCGAAGCCGAAGAGGAGAAGGCCGAATATCTTGAACTGGGAGGACTCCGCGAGGGCGTAATCCTCCAAGGCGGCGGCCAAGGTTGGGAAGTCGAACTTCTCCGCCCCTACCATTACGTTCAGGGCTACTAAGCCGCCGAGCGATAGCAGGGCTCCCAGTGTTAGGTAAATGGTGATTTCCAAGGATATGGAGCGGCGGTCGCGCCCGCCCCAGAGTCCAATCATGACGAAGGTGGGGATCAGTGCGAACTCATGGAAGAGGTAGTAGAAGAAGATGTCCACGCTGGCGAAGAGTCCCATCAGGCCTGCCTGCATGAAGGCGAGGAGAGCAAGGTACAGACGGAGGCGGTCGGCACCGGAATGAATGGCGGCGAGACCTGCGGCCAGTCCTACTACCCCTGCCATGGCGAAGAGTGGCGAGGATACGCCGTTAAGGCCGAGGTGAAAGGTGATGCCGAGTTCCTGCAGGCCCATTCGCTCGACGAGGACTTCGAATTGGTAAGAGCCGGCGGGGAGGGTTGAGTCAAAGGCGGCGAAGAGCCACAGGCCCGCTAGTAAGGGTACGCCGAAGGCGGCGTAGGCGAGCTTCTTGGCTGCTTCGTCGGTCTTCGCCACGCCCGCTAAGAGACACAGGGCAACGGCTGTCGGAACGACGACCGAGGCGAGCAGAAGGATTTGTTCGAGCCCCATGATGTCAGAAGTCCCCGAACCAACCCGCCGCGTAGGCGAGGAAGGCGATTGTCCCTATGATGAACCAGAAGGAATAGGCGTGAATGCGACCGGAGTAAAGCGACTTGCCAAGGAGGGCGAAGAGGCCAGCTACTCCGGCAGAGCCGCGTACCATTAGACCGGAGAGAAAGAGAAGCTCAAACACTTCCGCCACGCGGGCGCCAGCTTGCTGAATTCGGGCGACATAGAAGTCGTAGACTTCGTCGAAATAGAGCTTGCTGGAGCAGAGTGCATAGAAGGCAGGGGCCTTTTCAGCAAGAGGGTCTTGCTCGGAATTGCCGAGGTTGCCGTAGTATTTTCGTGAGGCGATCAGGCCGATGATCCAGGCCGCAGTGCCGAGCACGACCATCCAGAGGTGGTTGGGCATTTCGTGGACGCGGTGCAGGTCGTCCCGAAAGGCGTCGAAGAGGACGCCGGGCCAGAGAGCTTCGAAGCCGCCGACCACGGAGAAGAAGGCGAGAACCATAAGTGGGCCAGTCATAACGCTTGGGCTTTCGTGGGCGTCTTCGGCCTTTTTGCTTCGGGCTTCGCCACAGAAGGCGATGAAGTAGAGCCGAAACATATAGAAGGAAGTGAGGAGAGCCCCGGCGTAGAGGACTACGAATACGGGCAGGTTGAGGTTGTAGGCTGCGAGGAGAATGGCATCCTTTGAGAAGTAGCCGGACAGGAAGTTTACCCCGGAAATGGCGAGGACACCGATGAGGAAGGTGTTGGCGGTTACGGGCATGCGGGCACGGAGCCCGCCCATTTTGAAGACGTCCTGCTCGTGGTGGCAGGCGTGGATAACGGAACCGGAGCCAAGGAAAAGTAGAGCCTTGAAGAAGGCGTGCGTGGTGAGATGAAAGAGGGCAACGCCTTCCAGTCCGAGCCCGAAGGCGGCGGCCATGTAGCCGAGTTGGGACAGGGTTGAATAGGCAAGTATCTTCTTAATGTCACGCTGCACGAGAGCGCAAAAGCCAGCGTAGAGCCCCATGGCGGCACCTAGCAGGGCTACGAGGGAAAGAGCTTCGGGGGTAAAGAGAAGGTCGATGCGTGCAAGCAGGAAAATACCAGCAGCCACCATAGTGGCGGCGTGGATGAGGGCGGATACGGGGGTGGGGCCGGCCATGGCGTCGGGAAGCCAGACATGAAGTGGGAACTGGGCGGACTTGCCGATGAAGCCACAGGCAAGGGCTAAGGCAATGCCGGTAACGGCGCGGTCGGGATCGGCCTCGAGGAGGGCGCCCAACTCTACGAGGTTGACGGTGCCGAAATTCCAGTAGGCTAGAACGATGCCGATTAAAAAGCCGAGGTCCCCCACCCTGTTAACGATGAAGGCTTTTTTGGAGGCCTCCTTGGCTTCGTCGGTTTGGAAGTAGTGGGCGATGAGCATGTAGGAACTGAAGCCGACCAATTCCCAGAAGACAAAGAGCATGACTAGGTTGTCGGCCAGGGTGATGCCGAGCATGGAGAACATGAAGATTGATAAGCCTCCGAAATACCGGGCTTTGGCCTCGTCGTCGTGCATGTAGCCGAGGCTGAAGACATGAATGAGGAAGCCCACGAAGGCCACAACGAAGAGCAGAGCTTTGGCTTCTGCATTGAGCAGGAAACCGGCTTTGATCTCGAAGCCTGCGATTTTCATCCAAGTGACGCCCGCGTCATAGGACCCTTCTCCGAAAATAAGGTTGAGCGAGAGGAGCAGGATGCCTCCGGCAGCACCCACGGAGAGGTTGGCGGCAAGGTCTCCGTTCCTGCGGAAGAAAAGCAGGATAGCTGCTGCAGCGGCGAGCGGCAAAAGGAGGAGCGTGATGGAAGTGACGTTCATCTTTTCGAAGGGCCAGCGGGTCAGTTGCGGAGCAAGTTCATGTGCTCCGTGGAAGCACTTTGCCGCTTTTTGTAGAGGGCCACCAGCAACGCGAGCCCGACGGCCACCTCTGCCGCCGCAACGGTCATGATGAAGAAGACGAAGAGACTGCCGTCCATGTTGCCGGCGTGCCGGGAAAAGGCCACGAGGGCCACATTCACGGCGTTGAGCATGAGTTCCAGCGACATCAGGACGAGAAGGACGTTCCGACGGAGCACCACGCCGAGAAAGCCCGTGGAGAAGAGCAGGACGGCTACGACGAGGTAGTGCTGGACTGCGATTGTTTCCATGGCGACGGGAAGACCTCGTCAGGCTTCGACTGCGGACTCGTCGAGCGAGTCCGAGGCACCGTCTGCGGTGCTGGAGTTATCGGCGGAAGAGGATACCTCTTCCTCCTCTGGGCGTTGCATGCTGAGCATTATGACGGCGACCATCGCGGCGAGCAACAGGAAGCCGGCCACTTGCAGGGGTAGCATGTACTTGGTGAATAGTCCGTAGCCGAAGCTCTTCACGCTTTTCGAGAAATGGATTTGGTCGCCTTTGGCTGAGGCTTCGTCGGAGACTTCCTTCCAGCCCTCGGAAGGCGGGGCGGCGACGTCCGCGTATTCAAGAGTGAGTACAGTCATGAGACCGACGGCGAGAAGGGCGGCGGCGGAAGCCATCAGTCGTTTCTTGCCTAGCTTGTCGAACTTTCCAGCGTCCGGCCCAACGTCCAGAAGCATTATAATGAACAGGAACAGCACCATGACGGCACCCGCATAGACGAGCACTTGAAGCACGGCCAAAACGAAGGCTTCCAGCAGGGCGAAAAGGGAAGCCACTCCAACGAGTGACAAAATCATAAACATTGCCGCCGTCACGGGGTTGCGACTGAAGACCACCGCCAAGCCACCTCCCACCGCCAAGGTGGCGAAGGCGTAGAAGAGGAAATCGACTATCGAGAGGCTCGTCATCTCAGTGTCCGTTCCCCTCGGCTTCGGCTTCCTTCTTCTTATCCCATTTGAAGTGCTTGTCGGGCAAGGTGCCGCCTAATTCGTATAGTTTTTCCTTGTTGTTGACGAGTTCATCGCGAGTGTAGCCGGAAAGCGAGTATTCCTCCTGCAGGAAGATGGCTTCCTCGGGGCAGACCTCTTGGCAGTAACCGCAGTAAATGCAGCGGAGCATGTTGATTTCGAACTCCTCCGGGGCCTTTTCCACATGGGCCCTGTCCTCCTCGTCCTCTGGCACGGAACCGGGGGTGATGCGGATGGCCTTGGGCGGGCAGACGAATTCGCAAAGCTGACAGGACACGCACTTCTCGCGCCCGTTGGGGTCTTTGACCAAGGTGGGTACGCCTCGGTAGTCCCGGGGAATGGCGGGGCGCTCTTCGGGGTACTGGAGAGTCACCTTCTTCTTGAACATGTTGGAGAAGGTCACCTTCAAGCCGGTGGCGATTTGCGGTAGGTAAGAACGCTCGGAAAGGGAGAGCGGCTTGCGTTCCATCACGACGGTCTTGGCCATTATTCGTTCTCCGTTTCGTTGCAGTTCAGGATGCGGTGGCCTGTCCGTCCAGATAAGTGACGAGCAGGAAGTAAAAGACGAGGTTGGCGAGAGCGAGCGGAAGAAGCTTTGCCCAGCCGAGGTGCATCACTTGGTCGTAGCGGAAGCGGGGAAGCGTCCAACGCACCCAAATGAAGAAGAATATAAGACAGAAGGTCTTTGCGAGAAACCAGCCGATGCTGAGGGCGGCTCCGATGACGCCGGCGGGCCAAGGGTCCGCAATCCACGGCAGGAAGTGCCAGCCACCGAGGAACAGGGCTGTAAAGATGGCGGAACCGACGACGATATGGGCGTACTCCGCAAGGAAAAAGAAGCCAAACTTGAAGCTTCCGTACTCGGTATGGAAGCCTCCGACGAGGTCGGTCTCTGACTCGGGCATGTCGAAGGGGAGGCGGTTGGTCTCTGCGAAGAGGGCGATGAGGAACAGCAGGGCGGAAACGGGTTGCACCATACAGAGCCAAGGTGCGTCGTGTTGAGAGTTTACGATATCCACAAGACTAAGGCCGCTTCCCGTGAAGCCAGGCTCGTTCACCCAGAGGAACACGGGAAGCACGGAGAGCCCCATGGCCAGTTCGTAGGAAATCATCTGCGCGGAAGAGCGGATACCGCCGAGAAACGGATACTTGCTGTTGGAGGCCCAACCGGCCAACACCATGCCGTACACGCCCAGGGAGGAAATTGCGAAAATGAATAGGATGCCCATGTCGACGTTCGCGAGCATGAGCGGAATGGTTTCGCCCGCCTCGTTCATGTAGGCACCGAAGGGGAGTACTGTCATCGTCGTCATGGCAGGCACGAAGGCGACGAGCGGGGCGAGGTAATAGTAAGGTTTGTTCACGTGTCCAGGCACGATTTCCTCCTTGAAGAGGAACTTGAGCCCGTCCGCCATGGGCTGAAAAATGCCGAGGTTGCGGAGGAAGGGGCCGACGAGAGGAATGGCCGCGACGAACGGAAGTGCCGTGCGGTTAGGCCCCACTCTGCCTTGCATCCAGGCACAAACTTTTCGCTCCGCCAGCACAGAGTAACCGGCCAAGCTCATCACTACCCCCACCACGAGCAGGGCGTAAAAGAGCTTGAGGGCGAAAAGCTGGAACAGTTCGGCGTCGAGCATGGCGTCGGAAAAGAGGAATCGGAAAAAAGAAAACGTTATTTGGTTGGGGCGTAGTGGAGGGCTGCTTCCTCGACGTAGGGGAGATCGGCGAGTTGACCCGGATCTAGGGCGAGGCCGTCGGCGGGTATGTTCCGGTAGGCGACGCCCTTGAGGCAGGAGGCCCTAAGTTTGGCGATTTCCTCCCACAGCGAGTCGAGGCTGAGCGGGGACGCAGCACCGCCGGCCAGTTCGGAGGCGAGGCGGTTGAGAAGAAGGTAGTCGGGGAGGAGTCCGGCGGGGCCAGGGACGGCTTGCTTGAATTTCTGGAGGCGGAAGCTCCGATTGATGAAGGAACCGCTTTTCTCGAAGACGGTGAGGCCGGGCAGGACGACTTCAGCGGCCCGGGAGGTTTCATTTTCGCTTGAACCTAGGTAGATCACCATGGTCTTGGCCAGTTGCTCGGCGGTGACGCCAGAAGCGAGGACGTCTTCGTTCACCACGAGGAGGGCCGCCAGGTCTCCCTTGTCTAGGACCTTGCCGAGCGACTTTAGGTTGTCCTTCGGGTACTTCTTGCAAAGACCTGTGGCGAGGGCGCCGCGCAGATTGGGAGTGCGGTCGGCTGAAAGAAGGAGGCCGTCGTCCTCACCGAAGTGGCCGCGCAGGTGGGCC
>CAXGVD010000146.1:0-6395 GCA_964012695.1 uncultured Opitutia bacterium | reverse complement strand
AAACCGGCTATTTTAAGGTCGAAACCGAGGTTGGCATGTTTGCAGGATGGCGTGTAGTTTGGGCCGAAATTAGCCTTGTCCACAAAAAGGGTGCGGTATCTGGCGTCCTTAACCTGGCTGTCGATGTTGCCCTTGTCGTCCAGTGAATAGGGAACGGAAAAGCCTTAATGCTGGTTCAACATCTCCGCCAGCACCGGCATGCTGAAAAATTGCGCCGTACTCCGCCTCGGCCGCGAAAAAGTGAACATACGGACTTTCGGAACCTCCCAAAAGGAAGGAAATGTCATCACGCTGGGCTAAGGAATAGAACAAGGCGTCCCGCTCGGCATCTTCTTGACCTGACGACGCCGAACAAAGCATTGAAAAAAACACAGCCTGCAATACGGCGAACGACCACTGGTTGCGAAATCCTGAAACAGAGTTCATTATTGATAAATGAAGACAAATTGACGATGTCCAGCTAGTCGGACTGCACAAAGCCCCGTCGTTATTTCGATAAGTGAAGCGCGGCAACCACGAACAGACGGGCGTCAAGAAAATCCCAGCTCCAAGAGGCAGCTGCCAAACCATTGCAAACGGGACTTGCAACGTTTATTACACCGTGTCTGATTGAGGAATGCTTCACGCGCGAATGACTTCCTGTTTGCTCTTGGCCACGGCATTGTGGGCCTGGGCGGTTCGTGCCTCCGCGAAACCGGAGCTTAAATTGACCGAGACGGACGAGATCATCCGTGTAACCCTGCGCGGCAAGCCCGTGCTGGAGTACGTCAAAAGAGAAAAGCCCGTTCCGGAGGGAATGGCGAAGCACTTCCGGCGCAGCGGCTACATTCACCCCGTTTACAGCCCCGGCGGGCAAGAGGTGTCGGGCGACTTCCCTCGCGATCACCCCCACCAGCACGCACTGTTCTTCGCCTGGACAAAGTCTAAGTTCGACGGCAAGAAGGTTGAGTTCTGGAACCAGGCCAAACAGCTCGGAAAGATAGAGCACCGGGAAGTCCTCGGCCTGAAGCGGGAGGAGGACCGCGTCTCCTTCCGTGTGAAGCATGCCTTCGTGGTTGGCGCGGGCAAGGCTCTGACGGATGTCCTGCACGAAACCTGGACGATTTCGGTCCACCGTACCCCAGACAAATACTTCCTCTTCGACCTCGTCAGCGTCCAGACCTGTGCCACTGAGAAACCCCTAATCCTGGAGAAGTACCACTACGGCGGCATGGCCTTCCGCGGACCTGCCGCATGGTTGGAGAAGAAGAGTGGCAACTTGCCGGGTGGCTTCCGTTTCCTGACCGGCGAAGGCAAGGACCGTGTGGCGGGCAATCACACCCGCCCAAACTGGGTGGCCCTCGGCGGTAAGCTCGACGGGCAGGACGCCACGGTCGCCGTCTTTGGCCACCCCAGGAACTTTCGGGCTCCCCAGCACATTCGCCTCCACCCCGACAAGCCGTACTTCTGCTTCGCTCCTATGGTCGCCGGTGAGTTCAGCATCGAACCCGGCGACAAGTATGTTTCACGCTATCGCTACTTGGTGACCTCGGCGCCAATAGACGCCGACGAAACCGAACGCCATTGGCGAAAGTATGCCGAGGGCGCCAAGTGACATCAATATGAAGCGAAACGCTTTGGCTTTCCTTTGTGCTCTTTGCGCCTCTGCCTTCTCCATCGGTTGGGCGGCGGACAAGCCCAACGTCATCGTCATCATGGCCGACGATATCGGGGCCGAGGGTCTAGGCTGCTACGGCAGCTCGATTTACACGACGCCGCACCTCGATCGCATGGCTAAGGAAGGCGCCCGCTTCGACAACGCCTACGCCACGCCGCTTTGCACACCCACGCGTGTCATGATGATGAGCGGGCTGTACCCGCAGCGGACCGGCTTCCGGGCCCTGATCGGCAAGGGCGAGGGCGTCCGCATGCCCGCGAGCATCCGAACCTTCGGCCATGATTTCCGCGACGCCGGTTACGCCACCGCCGTCACAGGCAAGTGGCAACTGGGCAAGTTCGACGAATTTCCCGACCAACCCGTCGAGCACGGTTTCGACGAGTATTGCATGTGGACGTGGGTGTACGGCGGCAAGAAATCCAGCCGCTACTATCGCCCGCAAATTTACCGCGACGGCAAGGTCATCCGGGGCGGCGAGAACGATTTCGGGCCGGATTACTTCCACGACTTCGCTCTGGATTTCATCGACCGCAAGAAGGGCGAGCCCTTCTTCCTCTACTACCCCATGGCCCTCGTGCATTCCCCGTTCATCCATCCGCCCAAGCTGGAGAGGAAGTCGCGGTCCAAGTACACCGACGACCTCGACAAGCAGACCGTCGCATTCGGCCACATGATCACCTACATGGACCACATCGTCGGTAGTCTCCTCAAACGCCTCGGGAAGCACGGCCTGGAAAAGAACACGCTCGTTCTCTTTACGGGGGACAACGGCACTCACAAAAGCATCACCAGCCAACTGCCCGGGTTGAAGTTCAAGGGCGGCAAGGGCTCCATGACCGAGGCTGGCAGTCGCGTTCCCCTGCTTGCCTGGTGGCCAGGAGCGATCCGACCCGGTGTCCGCGACGAGTTCTTCTGTCTCGTCGACGTACTACCTACGATCCACGCGCTGGCCGGCATCGAACTGAAGCGCAAGGTCGATGGTCTCAATCTCGCCCACAATTTCATCGGTGGCCCGGGTGCGGACCGCGAGAGCGTTCTCATCAACTACGGCAAAGGATACTTCGTGAGGGGCAAGCGCTTTCGCTTAAACCAGGACGGCAAGCTCTACGATATTCCCGTCACATCCGACGTTACCCGCTACAGCGAAAAAGTCACCACCGACCCCAAGCACGCCCCTCACCGCAAGCGCCTGCAAGTCCTGCTGGACGACTTCATGGCCATCGAGAACGAATACGCCGCCGACAAGGTGCCCGCAGACAAAACCAAGTAGAAGAAAGGCAACTGCGACTAGTCCGCATCGCTCTGGCGGCTCAGTAAGTGGGGCAGGGGAGAAGCCTACCCCGTATTGGCTACTTCTTGCCGTACACGGGCGGTTTCCAGTCTTTTGGCAGGCGGCCTTGGGGGCGGACGCCGAGTGAGCCGGCAGGGATGGGGTGGTCCTTGGGTTGGAGAAGCGGGAGGTCGTCGGGGAGGTGCTTGATGCGGAAATCCTTGTACTCGATCGTCATGGCTGGGCCCGTGTGAACCTGCACGGCGAGGACGCCCTCGAGGGCCCGACCTTTTTCGTCGAAGTCGATGAGGTCGGCGGTGGGGTGGCCGTCGATCCAGTGTTGGTGGTGGTTGCCTCGGACGAGCACGCGGTAGTCATGCCACTCGCCGGCGGGGAATTCCTTCACGGGCATCCTGCTGACGATCCACGAGCGGCCTTGCTCGTCTATGATGACCTTCTCGCCGGTGTGGGCGAGGATGCGACGTCCCTTTTCCTCGTAGAGCATGCCGTTGTAGTTGGAGTTCTTGGCCACCACGTCGCACTGGTAGCCGGAGGCGGCGTAGAGGCCGAGGTCGGGCCGCATGCGGCTGCGGTATTGGATGCCGCTGTTGCCCCCGGGGGTGACGCGGACTTGGACGCGGAGGTCGAAGTTGCGAATGGTGGAGCCTTTCCAAGTCAGGAAGGAGTTGGCCTTTAGGGTGCCATCGGTCGTGCCAGTTAGGACGCCTTTCTTCATTGACCAGTACTTCATTTCGCCCGCCCATGCACGCAGGTTGGTGAGGTTAACGAAGCCGTCCGGACCGGGACGGACGGTGACGGCGGCGGAGGCGGCGGGGTGGGGGACGGTGGACTTGGAAAAGCCGCCGAGGCGTGGGAGCGGACCGCCCAGTTCCTTTACCCGTGCGGTGGTTCGGCTTCGCATTTGCTTGAGGATTTTGTCGTGCTTGGGGTCGCCAACGAGGTTTTTCAGTTCGTCGGGGTCGTTCTTGAGATCGTGAAGGAACTCGTGGTTGTCGTGGTCAAAGTAGCGGACATACTTGTAGCGGTGGTTGCGGAGGCCCTCGAAGGCGGGGATGCGGCTGCGCACGGCGAAGTGTTCGTGGAAAGTTTCGGTTCGCCAGCCGTCTGGCTTGCCGCCTTCCACCACGGGGCGGAGGCTCCGGCCTTGGTAGCTTTCGGGGACGGGAGCGCCTGCCCAGTCGAGAAAAGTGGCGGGGAAGTCGAGGTTGAGGGCGGAGGCGTCAGTCACCTGTCCCCGTCGCTCCTTGGGGACGCGCGGGTCGTGGATGATGAGGGGCACGCGGAGGGAGTCCTCGTAATGCGACCATTTGCCGGCGAAGCCCCGATTACCGAGGAAGTAGCCGTTGTCGGCGGAGTATACGATGATCGTGTTCTCGGCAAGGCCGGCTTCCTCCAGAGCCTTGAGGAAGCGGCCGATGGCGTTGTCGATACCGCTGACCATGCGGAGATAGGCCCGCATGTTGGCGCGGTATTTGGAGTTGGTGTTCCAGCGCCAGAAGAAGCGTTCCCGGGTGATCGAGTTCTTTAGGAAGTCTGGCTGGGCGTCGAAGATGGCGGGGTCATTGAGCCGGGGCGGGGCGATTTCGTCGTCTTCGTATAGGCTGTCCACGGCCCGCGGCCAGGGAAAGTGTCCGATGCCGGGCCGACGGTCGCCGTCCTCGGCGTGGCAGGCGTTGAACCATAGGTTGATGGCGAAGGGCTTGTCCTTGGGGCCACTATTTACGAATTCGATGCCGCGATCGACGATGAGTTCCGTCTCGTGCCGCAGGGAGCCGTCGGGTTGGCGCTTGTAGAAGGGGTTGCGCCCGATGGCCTGAAAAACGTCGAAGTGGGCAGAGGGGTTGAACCCGCTCGGCATCTTGGCGTGCCATTTGCCGAAGAAGCCGGTGCGGTAGCCTTGCTTACGCAGGATGTCGGGATACAGGTTACTTGCGGCCTCGGGGGTGGCTTGGTCGGGCCTTTCGGGTGTGCCAAAGGTGCGGCCCGTGAGCCCGGTCAAGATGGTCACACGGCTGACCCAGCAAATGGACTGGCTGACGCAGGCGTTTGTGAAGCGCGTGCCTTGGGCCGCCAAGCGGTCTAGGTTTGGAGTCCGGGCCAGCGGATGCCCGTAGCAAGCCAGCGAGGAGGAGGTTTGGTCGTCCGTGAAGAAAAATACGATGTTGGGCTGCTTGGCCTGGAGCGCGCAAGTGAGGAGGAGAGTAAAGGAGAGGATTCGCATCATGTTGTTGTAAGATGAAGGTGTTTGGCTTTTAGTTTGATTCGGTTTTCGACTTCCTTTCCTTGCTGGCTGAAAACCTTGGTCTGGCGCGGGCAGTCTAACTAAATATTGCTTATTGCTTCTGGGCTGCGAGGAAATGGACGAGGGAGGCGAAGTCTTCGATGGACATGCCGTTAGCCAGGCCCGCGGGCATCATGGATATGGGCAATAGGGTCTCGGCGGAGACCTCGGCGGGCTTGAGCGTGGTCACCTTGCCGGCGATGTCACGGATTTCGATGAGGTCACTTAGGCGCTTGGTTACGAAGCCGACGTAGGTGGCTCCCTTCTTGGTGGTGATGGAGACGGTCTTGAAGCCCTGAGAGATTTCGGCGTTGGGGCGGAGGATGCTCATGGCTATACGCTCCGCGTTCATGATGCCGCCGATCTGGCCAAGGTACGGGCCCTTCTGCACCTCGTCCTTACTTAGGGCGTGGCAGGCGACACAGCCCTGGGCGGCGAAGAGGGCGGGTCCCTTGGAGGGGGCCCCCTTGGTCTTCTGCAGGGCTAGGGCGAGGTCCTCGACGCTCATCTTTCCGACCTGGCCCTTTTTCTTCATGATCTTGTCGAGGTCGACGGCGGGCTCCTCTATGGAGGCGACCACGGGGTCTTCCGCCTTGGGTAGGCCGGGAATTTGGACGCGGTCCTTCTTGGC
The DNA here is from genome assembly GCA_964012695.1 of uncultured Opitutia bacterium. Lineage (GTDB taxonomy): Bacteria > Verrucomicrobiota > Verrucomicrobiia > Opitutales > Seribacteraceae > CAXGVD01. The sequence goes on along the minus strand of CAXGVD010000146.1, from coordinate 535 downwards.
CAGTTCCGCTATTACATGGCGGGTCTCGGGGTCGCCCTGGCGGGCGGCTTCCAGTAGAGCGGAGGTGAGGGCCTCGGTCTTCTCCCATGCCGTTGGGTAGTAGTAGGGGCCGCGGGTATCCGGGCGCGTCCCCCACCAGGTGTCCCCCTTATAGGGCTTTTCCTTGTTGACCAAGCGCACCAGGGCCACAGCGGCGCGGCGTTTCAGGTCCGGGACTTCGAGGGTCTTGAAGCGTGCAATCAGCGCGTCCACGGCCTCGGGGTCGTGCATGTAGCGCAGGGCCATGAGGGCGCCGCTTTGGTTCGGCCCGCCGATGGCCTCCACGCAGGCCGGGCCGGCCTTAAGGGCCACTAGGGCCTGGCGGGCGACGTGTGGCACGATGGTGGCGGAGTTGGGTGTGGCGTGCGGACCTTCGACGATTTTGTTCTTGCCCGAACCGGCGAGCTTCTGGATCGGCTTGTCGCTCACGTAGAAGCGGACCCGGCCGCCCTTGTGCGTGCTCGCCAGCCCGGCCTCGCACTTGAAGCGGACGACG
>CAXGVD010000145.1:0-6434 GCA_964012695.1 uncultured Opitutia bacterium | reverse complement strand
CCAAGCCCGTCACGCTTCGCTTCTCCGGTCACAGTTTCTTTCACCGCAACAGCGTCTCCTCGACCGCCGCTATTCGCTTCGATGCCGGCAAAAACGCTCTCGTCATTTCCGAGGGCGGCACCGTGAAATCCCGCCCCGACCCCGGTCGCGGCGAACGAGTCGGTCCCTGCGTCTATTCGGGGATGACAACGGTCCTGAGCGCCTCCTCGGGCATGGCCGAGTCCGTCTCTACAAGTCGGGACGAGCGGGGCGTCCAACATTATGTCTTCTCCGTGCCTTGCGACGCCAAAGGTACCGTCGTCTCCTGGGCCATGGATGACGACTCCCAGGTCGCCCTCGCTGCCGCCCGCGATGTCATCCGAAAGCATCGAGCCATGCTCGCCGCGAAAACCTCAGAGACGAACCTTCTCCTCAACGAGGAAGTTCCGTGGTTTCGTTGCCCGGACGAGAAACTCGTCGATGTCTACTACTACCTCTGGGCCCTCTACTTGGCTTACTACATCGACGTTGGAAAGGGCTGGGAGCAGGAGAACCACACTCAGACCGCCGTCAACAACTTCCTTGGCATGCACCGCTATGACGCTACCTTCCAAATCAAGGTGGGCGCCTGGACGAACGACAAGCGCAGGTACGCCTACGGCAACGTTCTCACATGGAAGCACCTGACTCAAAACAATCGCTTCCGGGAAACGCCCAACGGTGCCCGGTTACTTTCTGACAACAAGGGCGTCTCATGGCACAGCGGCGCATACGGTGCCGAAACGGCGGAACATGTTCTAGGAGCTTGGCAAATCTACGAGCACACCGGTGACGTCGGCTTCCTCAAGGACTGCTACGAGGGCCACTTCGCCAAGCTTTTCGAGAAGCGCCTGCCCGGCTTCGCCATGAATACCTTCGAGGTCGCTGACGTTCTCGAAAAAATGGCTCGCCTCACGGGCAACGAGGGCGATGTGGAGCGTTGGCGAAAGCTCGTCCGTCGCGACCCTGAGCACGTTCGGCTCATGTTCGACCAACGCTGGGAGGCCAACGGCGTCTCCAACTACTTCGCCGCCCCCAACAACGGCATGCTGATGACCAACGCATTCTGGGCCATGCGTTCGCCGCATTTCCCTAAGGAGTACGCCCGCCGCATGGTCGACGCCTGGGCCCTCGACAAGGAGAAGGGTTTTTTCGGGGCGTTCTTTCCGCTGGCCATGTCGAAGCAAGCCATGAAGCGGTTCAACTCCCGTGACGACAACGCTTTCGGTTACACCCCGGACACCGCCTACTTCACCCTCGATGGCCTGTTTCGCCAAGGCCTCGGAAAGGAAGCCTCCGAGCTGACCCTCAATCACCTGTCCAACTATAACTTCCACGAAGAATGGAACCTTCCCGTCGCCCCCGAAGCCTACAGGCGCGATCTTAAACTCTTTGGCGACCAGTACTCCAACTTCAATGCCGGCAAAATCCTCCTTTACCTGGAAGGACTCGCCGGTCTGAGCTACTCCCTGCCCGATAAAAAGCTCACTGTCCGTCCCGCCCTGCCGAAGGCTTGGGACTGGATGGAGGTCCGCTTGCCCATCGCCGGCCAATGGACGAAGATACGCTACGCCCCCGGCGACGTCCAAGTCACTGGGAGCCCGCTCGAACACCAACTGCTTGAACTATGATAGCCACGTCCAACTTACCGCTCGCATCCCTCTTCCTGGCTGTCACCGCCAGCCTTCTGGCTAGAGAGGCTCCGGAAAGGCCCAACGTCGTCGTCTTCTTCGCCGACGACCTCGGCTACGGAGAACTTGGCTGTCAGGGAAATCCGGAAATTCCCACGCCTCACATCGATTCCATTGCCACTGACGGCGTACGCTTCAGCTCCGGCTACGTCGCCGCTCCCAATTGCAGTCCCTCTCGGGCGGGCCTGCTCACGGGCCGAACGCCGACTCGTTTCGGCTACGAGTTCAACCCCACCGGCCCCCGCAACGAGGAGCCTGGTTTCGGGTTGCCCACCGAGGAAGTCACCCTCGCGGAAACCTTGCAGGACGCCGGCTATGTTACCGCCCTAATCGGCAAGTGGCACCTCGGTGGTACCTCCAAGTACCACCCTTTACGCCACGGCTTCGATGAATTCTTCGGCTTTACCCACGAAGGGCATTATTTCGTCCCGCCACCCTACGAAGGCGTCACTACCATGCTCCGTCGCAAGAGCCTTCCGGACGGGAGCAAAGGGCGGTGGGAAGGAAAAAAGAAGCTCATCCTCACCACCCACATGGGCTACAACGAACCCGATTACGACGCCGACAATCCTATAGTTCGGGGCGGTCAGCCCGTGGTCGAGACAGCATACCTCACTGACGCCTTCACCCGAGAAGCCGTCGACTTCATCGACCGCCACGACGACAAGCCCTTCTTCCTCTACCTTCCCTACAACGCCGTCCACAGTCCCCTCCAAGGCGCCGACCCCTACATGAAGAAATTCGCCCACCTTAAAGACGTTCACCGCCGCATCTTTGCCGCCATGCTGGCGAACTTGGACGACAGCGTCGGCGCCGTCCTCGCCCAACTGAGCGAATCCGGTCTCGATGAAAACACCCTGGTCTTCTTCCTCAGCGACAACGGCGGTCCCACCCGGGAACTCACCTCAAGCAACTTCCCCCTCCGCGGCGAAAAAGGCCAAATGTACGAGGGCGGGTTGCGCGTTCCCTTCATGGCCCGCTGGAAGGGTGTCATCCCTGCTGGCAAAGTGTACCATAAGCCAGTCGTCTCCTACGACCTCTTCGCTACTATCGCTGCCAACGCTCCCGGCGTAACCGCTCCCAAGCAAGTCGAAGGCGTGAACCTCATTCCCTTCATCTCGGGACAAGACAAAGGTCGTCCCCACAAAACCCTCTTCTGGCGACAAGGCGGCAAAACCGCCCTCCGCCACGACGACTGGAAGCTGGTCCGCATGGGCAAACGCCTCATCGCCGGCAAGGCCCAATGGGAACTCTATGACCTCTCCAAGGACCTTGCCGAAACCAACGACCTCGCCCAAACCCATCCCGAACGCCTGGCGGAACTCGTCCAACTCTGGAAGGAAACCAACGCGACCATGCTCAAGCCCTTGTTCTGAAACCTCGATGAAACGAGCCCAACTCCTCGCGCTTTCTTTCGGAGTCGTCAACGGACTGCTGGGTCTAGCGCAGTCGAGCGACAAGCCTTCCATGTTGGCGGGCAGTGAACAGGTTGCGGAAATCATTAGAACTTATCCGGGGCGAGGCACTTTGGCCGACGATACACCCCCGACCCCAGCGGCAAAAGCGGTTCATGAGTTCAAGCTGCGGGAGGGCTTCGCTATCGATCTCATGGCGTCAGAGCCCGAGGTCAGGCAACCGCTCTTTATGAGCTGGGACAGCCGGGGCAGGCTCTGGGTCTCGCAGTACCTCCAGTACCAGTTTCCCGCTGGGCTCAAAATCGTGGAGTACGACAACCACCTTCGTGCACGGTTCGACGCCGTGCCCAAGCCTCCGCCCCATGGGACCAAGGGTGCGGACAAAGTAACCGTCTTCGAGGACTTGGACGGGGACGGCTTCTTCGACCGCAGCAAGGATGTCATCACTGGGCTGAACGTCTCCACCGCAGTAGTCACGGGGCATGGGGGTATCTGGGTGGCCAATCCGCCCTACCTGCTCTTTTACCCGGACAAGGACCGAGATGACGTGCCCGACACCGACCCCGAGGTCCGCCTGTCGGGTTTCGGCATAGAGGACACCCATTCCGTCATGAACAGCTTGGAATGGGGGCCAGACGGCTGGCTCTACGGAGTGAACGGCAGCACCACGACGGGAAAGGTCCAATGCCCCGCCACTGGGAAAATGTTTGAGTGGCAGGGGCAGATGATCTGGCGGTATCATCCCGGCTCCGGACGCTTCGAAATCTATGCCGAGGGAGGGGGGAATACCTTCAGCCTGGAAATTGACTCCAAAGGAAGGGTCTTTTCCGGAACCAACGCTGGAAACACTCGGGGCATGCATTACCCGCAGGGAAGCTACGCAAAGAAGAACTGGGGCAAGCACGGCCCCCTGACAAACCCTTACGCCTTTGGGCATTTCGAGCACATGGGGCACCAAGGTGACCGCAGGCGTTTCGCCCAAGCCTTCTGCATCTACGACGGCGGAATCTACCCTCCGGCCTTCCGGGGTAAAGTCATTGCCCCAAACTCCCTCCACAATGTGGTATGGGTGAGTGAGCTGCATGGAGACGCTTCCGGTTTTCGCACCATCGACGAGGCGAACTTGCTTGAATCCGGCGACCGCTGGTTCCGTCCCGTCTTCTCCGGAGTGGGGCCGGACGGTTGTGTGTACCTAGCCGACTGGTATGATACCCGGCTAAGCCATGTCCGTCCTGTGGACGATTGGCACAAGGCGAGCGGTCGCATTTATCGGATCAAGCCCGCCGACGCTGCTCCCGCTCATCGGCTCGGCGACTTGGCCGAGATGAAGGGCCCTGAACTGCTCGGGTTGCTCGAACACCCCAACCGCTGGGTCCGCCGGAGGGCCGTGCTGGAAATTGGTTGGCAAAACAAGCGCGCCCTCGTTCCTTCGCTCGTCAAGAAGGTTCGGGCCAAGGCGGGCCAAGTTTCTCTCGAAGCGCTCTGGGCCCTTTCCCTGCTGAAGGGCTTGCGGAACGATTTGGCCAACGAGTGGCTGAATCACCCCGACCCCCACATCAGGCGCTGGGTGGTGCGGTTGCTCGGCGACGAGGGCGAGGTCTCGGAAGAGACGGTCGATTCTCTTAAAACCATGGCGGGCAAGGAAGAGAACGCGGAGGTCCTCGTCCAGTTGGCCGCCTCCGCCAAGCGGCTCCACGCCCGCTACGGACTGCCTCTGCTCCAAGCGCTCGCCCGACGGGAGCCAAGCCTTGCGGACAAGCGTCTCCCGCTCATGGTTTGGTGGGGCGTCGAGGCCCATGCCGAAACGGGCCGAGAGCGGCTCTGGGACTGGTTTCGGAAGAAGGAGACCTGGTCTTTCCCCCTTTTTCGTGACACCCTCTCCCAAAGGCTGATGCGCCGCTACGCCATGGCGGGGAGCGAGAAAAACCTGCAAAGTTGCGCCGATTTGCTGGAAGCCGCTCCTGACAAGGCGGCAGCGAAACTTCTCCTCACCGGTCTCCAGCTTACCTTTCAGGGGACGGAGATTCCGCCCTTGCCCGAACGCCTGAGCCGGCGGATGGATTCCTTGGCCAAGCAAGTGGGCGAGAACGAGCTGCTGCTCCAGGTCCTGCGGGGGAACGAACATGCTCTCAATCAAGCCGCCGCCATGGTAGCCAATCCCTCGGCGGACCTCCTTGCGAGGCTGAAACTGGCCAAGGCCTTCGGCTCCATCGGCCGGCCCGAGGTGGTCGCGCCCCTCTTGAAGAATCTGGGCGGCAGGCAAGAGAACGCCGTCAAACGGGTTTCGCTGCTCTCGCTGGCTCATTACGACGACCCGAGAATCCCCAAGACCATTCTTTCCCGTTACGGCTCGACCCTTCCCGCCGAGCACGGAGTCCGAAGCACGGCCGACCGGGTGCTCGCCGGACGGCTCGATTGGGCCCGGCAATTCTTGGAGAAAATCGACCTCGCTCATATCAAGGCGAGAGATGTCGCACCCGACGTGGTCCAACTCTTCTTGCAGCACAAGGATCCGGCAATCAACCGAAAGGTCGCCCGCCATTGGCCCGCTCAACGCCCTCAAAGCTCGGCCGAGAAGCAAAAGGAAATGGCCCGAATCAAGGAAATCCTCACGGAACGGGGAAGGGTGGGCGACCCTCTTGCCGGCAAAGCGCTGTTTCAGCGGCGTTGCGCCTCTTGCCACAAGTTGTTCGGCGAGGGCGGAACCGCCGCCCCCGACCTCACGGGCTACGAGCGCAAGAGCCTGGACTTCTGGCTCCCAGGCATTATCGACCCCGGCCTTGAAATCCGCGAAGGCTACCTCAACTACGTCGCCAAAACCAAGGACGGACGTATCCTCGTCGGAGTGATCGTGGAGCAAAACCCGCAGGCCGTCACCCTCCGAGATGCCGCCAACCAGCGGGTCACTCTCTCACGCTCCTCAATCGAGAGCCTGAAGGCGTCTCCAGTCTCTCTCATGCCACCTGGCCTGCTCGGCGACCTGACCGAAATCCAGTTGCAGGACCTTTTCGCCTACCTGAGCCAATGAGGACGGAGCCAAGGGAAACCGATTCGGATGAACGTTTCCACGCAAGGAAGCTTTTTCCGGGGGCATTTCCGCATTCTCGTCTATTGTCTAGAGTTCCTCAGTACAACGACATGATACCCGCCCTTCCGAACTTTTCTGCTCTCTTCTTGAGTCTTGCGCTCTTTTCCGGATTCGCTTCCGGCAAGGACTTCGAGCAGGAGATTCGTCCCTTCCTGACCAAGTACTGCATGAGCTGCCACGGGCCGGAAAAGCAGAAGGCCAAGCTGCGGCTTGATACCCTGG
>CAXGVD010000144.1:0-6437 GCA_964012695.1 uncultured Opitutia bacterium | reverse complement strand
TCGATGCGCCGGGTTTCCCCTTCGCGGTGGGCCTGTACGTCGAAGGTGGCGGACAGGGCGTTGACGGCCTTGATACCCACACCGTTCAAGCCCACGGACTTCTTGAAGGCCTCGGAGTCATACTTGGCCCCGGTATTGATTTTGGAGGCACAGTCCATGAGTTTCTCGAGGGGGATCCCGCGCCCGTAATCCCGCACGGTGACGGTTTGCCCGTCGCACTCCACATCTATGGTCTTACCGAAGCCCATGACAAACTCGTCGATGCAGTTGTCCAGCACCTCCTTGAGGAGGACGTAGATTCCGTCGTCGTCGGAGGAACCGTCTCCGAGTTTGCCGATGTACATGCCCGGCCGGAGACGAATATGTTCCTTCCAGTCGAGCGACTTTATGCTGTCCGCCGTATAATTATGCTCTGCCATTTACCCCACCTATAACACCGAAGGCCACGAGGCCATTCACGGGCTTTTCTTATGGGAGGAGAAAATACGTTTGTCCACGAGAAAAAGGCGGAGGCTTGAAAAAAGCGCCGATTGCCGCGGGGTGGAAAGCCTCATCTCTTGAGGTAGGTCTGCACGAAATCGCAAGCCCGCTCGACGGCCTTTTCCAAGTCTTCACCCATGCTAAGGAACGCCGCCGTGGCGGTAGCAAGACGACACCCGGTTCCGCGGGAGACGACGGGCCGAAGTCGTTCACGCCTGAAAAGACGGGACTCCCCATTCGCCTTCAACAGTAGGTCCGCGCAAGGACCGTCCAAGTGCCCGCCCTTGAGCAGAATGGCGGCGGGCCCCTGCTTCAGGACTGCGCGGGCGAGAAGCGGCAAGTCCTCTTCGGAGACGGCGGGCAAACCAGTCAAATGGGTTGCCTCGGGCAGATTGGGGGTGAGAAGATCGACGAGGGGGAAGAGTCGTTTCTTGGCCGTTTCGAGACTGGAGGCGGAGGCGAGAGACCCGCCGGATGAAGAAGCGAGGACGGGATCGAGGACGATGTTTGGAGGACGAAGCCGTTCGAGAAAGTCGGCTACAGTCTCCACGGCGGCTTCGTTCGGCAACATTCCGATTTTCACAGCGTGAAGATCGGTCTGCGCCAGTTCGGCGGCCTTGAGCTGGGCTTCGAGAACGAGGGGAGGGACGGGGTGAGAGGCGAGTAGAGACTCGTCGGTTTGGGCGGTCACGGCGGAGACGGCCAGCAGGGGGCGAGCGCCACATGCGCGGGCGGCCTCCAAATCGGCTGCGATACCTGCCCCGCAAGAGGAGTCCGAACCAGCAATGATAAGAAGGGTGGCCTCCATGACCGCAGGCGTCAGGTTACGTTTCGCATCCGCCGGAAAGGTCAGTAGCGGGGAATATCGGTGTCGATTGCTTGGGCCCAGAGGTCAATGCCGCCGATTAAGTTTCTCGTTTTTTGAAAGCCGTAGGTTTGGGTAAGGATCTCGCAGGCCATTTGGCTTCGTACGCCCGCGTGGCAGTAGAAAACGGTTTCCTTTTCGGGTGAAAGTTCGGGAGGAAGCTCGACGGGCGGTGGTTGGCGGAGGTGTCCGAGGGGCAGGGAAAAAGAGCCTTCGATTTTGCAGAGGTCGCGCTCCCATGGTTCGCGAACGTCGACGAGGAGGGGCGGCTCCGAGCCCGCGAGGAGGTCGCGGACTTGCTCGGGATAGAGCTGTGGGATTACGTCCTGCCCTTCCAGTTCGTCCTCGGTGACGAGACTTTTGGGGTCCGAGTCTCTATTTGAGCCATCTGAACGAGAGGGAGTTTCGCAGGAGAAGTCGATTTCACGGAGTTCGTCCACGATTTTGTTCTCGGGAACGGGAGAGAAGGAAATGAGATGGGAACGGAGGGTGAGGGCGTCGAAGAGGAGAAGTTTGCCGGAGAGGACTTCGCCCACGCCCGAGAGGATTTTAATAGCTTCATTGGCTTGGAGGGAGCCGATGATTCCAGGGAGGACGCCGATGACGCCGATTTCGGCGCAATTGGGAACGTCATTGGGATCTGGGCTTTGTGGGAAGAGACAGCGATACGTGGGACCGTCTTGGTGGTTGAAGACGGTGACTTGCCCTTCGAACTTGAAGATAGAGCCGAAGGCGAGGGGTTTGCCGAATTTGACGCAGGCGTCGTTGACGAGGTAGCGGGTGGGGAAGTTGTCTGTGCCGTCGAGGACGAGGTCGTAGTCGGCGAGAAGCCGTTCTGCATTTTCGGGGGAGAAGCGTTCGATATGAGGGCGGAGTTCAACATGGGGGTTCAGGTCTGCGAGACGATCGGATGCGGCTTCGGCCTTAGGTTGGTCGAGTTGGGAGTAGCCAAAGAGGACTTGTCGCTGGAGGTTGGAGACTTCGACGCGGTCGAAGTCGCAAATGCCGATGCGTCCGACGCCTGCGGCGGCAAGGTACTGGAGAGCGGGACAGCCAAGGCCGCCGGCCCCGATAACGAGGACGGAACCGGCCTTAAGCCGTTCTTGGCCTTCGGGACCGAACTCTGGAAGGGAGAGGTGCCGCTGGTAGTGGCGAAGTTCTTCGGGCGTGAGCATGGCGACCGGGAAGCGCAAATGGGTGACAGCGAACGAACAGTCAGCCTGCGAGTTGCAGGCGAGGGGTAGGTTGGTGGAGATCGTAGGCGGAGTCCCAATCCTTCCAGACAGGTTCGTAACCGGAGGCGGCGAGCATGGCTGCGACTTGGGCTGGGGAACGCTCGTCGGACACCGCGAATTGTTCGAGGGTTTCGGCGGAGCAGGAGGTCGCGACGGCAGGGGTTGGCTCGGCGGCAGCGTAGCCTCCGGGGTCGGTGCGGGAACCAGCGCTCATGTTGGTGACGCCGAGGCGGTGGGCGTGATCACGAAAGGCGGGAGATTCGCGGGTGGAAAGAGTGAGTTCAAGTTCGTGGTCGAAGATGCGGAAGGCACAGAGGAGTTGGACGAGGTCCCGGTCGGCGATATGGACCTCGGGCTCGGTCTCCCCTTCGTGCGGCCTCATGCGGGGGAAGGACATGGAGTAGGTGGAGCGCCAGTGGCGGCGTTCGAGGTAGTCAAGGTGAAGGGCGGCGAAGCAGGCGTCGGTGCGCCAGTCTTCGGTAAGGCCGTAGAGGCACCCAAGGCCGATTTTCTTGACGCCGGCGGCACCGAGGCGGTCTGGGGTTTCCAAACGCCACCCGAAATTGCTTTTCTTTCCCTTGGGGTGGTGACTTCGGTAGCTTTCGACGTGATAGGTTTCCTGATACACTAGGACGGAATGGAGACCTTCGGCGACGAGGGTTTCGTACTCCTCACGGTCGAGGGGCTGGGCTTCCAGAGAAAGGTTGGCGAAATGGGGCCGAAGGAGGCGAAGGGCCTCCCGCAGGTAGGGGACGCCGACTTTTCGGGGAGCCTCGCCCGTAACGAGAAGGACATGCTCGAAACCCTGGCGGCGAAGGGCTCCGGCCTCGGCGAGGATTTCAGCGGAAGTGAGGGTTTTGCGGGGAACATCGTTGGTGAGGCTGAAACCGCAGTAGTCGCAGACGTTTTGGCACTCGTTGGAGAGGTAGAGGGGGGCGAAGAGGCGCATGGCGTCGCCGAAGCGTTGCCGGGTAAGCTCGTGACTAAGGCGGGCCATCGACTCCAAGTAAGGAACGGCGGCGGGAGAGACGAGGGCACGGAAGTCCTCGATTCCGCCGTCTCCGCGACGCCGTAGAGCACGCTCCACCTCGACGGAGGTGACGGCCCGCAGGGCAGCGGAAGTCTCGGCCCAAGAGGTTTGTTCGAAGAAGTCGCAAAAGGTCTTCATGGCAGCAACGCTCCCCTACCCTTCGTCGAGAAAACCAGTGAGAGGCGAGGTCGCGGAGGCTTGGCGAAGGGCGGCCCCGAGTCCCGCGAGACGGGCGGAGCGGCCGGCTTCCACGGCTTGCCCGAAGGCGGCACCCATGGCGACGGGATCCGCAGCTACCGCCATGGCGGTGTTAACGAGTACGGCGTCCGCCCCCATTTCGAGGGCTTCGGCGGCATGAGACGGGGCCCCGATGCCGGCGTCCACCACCACGGGCACGGCGCTTTGCTCGATGATGATGCGGAGGAACTCGCGGGCTTTGAGCCCGAGGTTGCTCCCGATGGGCGAGCCCAACGGCATCACGGCGGCGGCCCCGGCTTCCTCCAAGCGTTTGCAGAGAACGGGGTCGGCGTGGCAGTACGGAAGGACGATGAAGCCCTCCGCCGCCAGTTTCTCGGTGGCCCGCAGTGTCTCGATAGGGTCGGGCATGAGGTACTTCGGGTCGGGATGAATTTCCAGCTTGAGCCAGTTCGTGCCGAGGGCTTCGCGAGCCATCTTGGCGACGAACACCGCTTCCTTGGCATCGTGGGCGCCGGAGGTGTTGGGGAGGAGGCGGAAGCGGGAGCGATCGAGGTGGTCTAGGATGGAGTCACGGTGGACTACGGGGTTGGCCCGCTTGAGGGCCACGGTGACCATCTCGGAACCGGAGGCTTCCAAGGTGGCCCGCATAACCTCGCCCGAGGAAAATTTCCCCGTGCCCGTGAAGAGCCGGGAGGAAAAGATTTCTCCCGCGATTTCGAGGGCGTCCGTGGCGGCTTCGGTTTTGGAAGAAGGGAGAGACATTAAAGAAAGAAGGAAAAACGTTACGAATCGGTGACGCGGAGGAAGCGGCGGACATGCTCGGCGGAAGGTTCTCCCGCTTCGTCGAAAAGGGCACCACAGGCGGCCACCCCCGCATAGCCCATGGACAGGATGTCTTCAACGTCCTCGGGAGTCACGCCGCCTATGACGTAGGCGGGAATGGGGCCGAGCATCTCGTGGATGGCGATCAAGTCTTCGTGAGTGAGGACGGGGGCGTGATTTGACTTGGTAGCGGTAGCTCGAAAAGGCCCAACGCCCGCGTAGGCGCAGGCGCCTTTTTCCGTAAAATCAAGGGCGTCGGAACAGCTGTTCACGGTGCCCCCGACCATCAAGTCGGCTCCGTAGGCGGCGGCGACGCGGACGGGGTCGGAATCGTTCGCTCCCAGATGAACGCCGGAGGCACCGACGGAGGCGGCGGCCTCGGGATAGTCGTTGAGGATGAAGACGGCCCCGAACTCGGCGCAGGTTTCGGCGACTTCCGAAGCCTCGCTCAACAATTCATACCCTCGAAGAGTTTTGGAACGCAGTTGTACCCAACGCGCTCCCGCTTCGCAAAACGTCCGGGCCTGACGGGCGTGGGAGGCTCCGCCGGACAGGTCGCGGGTGAGGCACTGGAGGCTAGGCTCGTTCACTTGGAAGTTCCTCCGCTTCTGCACTTGGCGAACATCCGATCTATCCAGGACTGGTTGTCCTCGCCCGAGCGCGAGGGAACCGCCGTGAGGTAGCGCATGAAGGCATTTTGCGGAAAGCGACTTCCCCAGACACCACCGAGTGCAGCCACGCCGTCGAACCCAAGGGACAGGGCCACGCGCACCTTATCGGGCACGATGCCTCCAAGAGCCACGATGCGCGGACGCTTGACGCGGGCCTTGCGACGTTCCACGAAAAAACTCCGCAGAGCGGTGGGCGGAAAAGCGGCTTTATAGCCTTGCTTGGAGACGGAATCGAAAATGGGGCCAAGGAAAACGTAGTCCAGTTGCTCCTCGTTCTTCCTCAACTCCTCCAAGGTGTGAAAGGAACGACTAAGGGAGCCTTCAAAGTCCTTTTCAAAATAGTCTTCTCGGGACGACAGATGGTAGCCCGCCAAAGGAAAGTCTTTAAGCAGTTCCTTGCGGCGATGGATGACGATGCGCTGGAGGTAATCATCGGGAAACTCATTGAGGAACCTGCGCAGTTCGTCGAAGGTCCAGTCGGGTTTACGCAGGTGAAAACGGGACAAGCCCATCTCGAAGATGCGTTTGACGAAACGCACTTCGTTCGGCTTTTCGCCGGGGGATGAGATGAGGATAAGTTCCATCGTTTCAGCAACCTCTCCTTTTCAACCTCCGGGGGTAGCCCGCACGAGAAGGATTCGGTCCCCGGCGCCCAACCTGCGCGAGTCCCAGCTATCGATGGGCGCCACTTCCTCGTTCACGGCCACGGCCCAACCGCCTCCGGGTTCGAGCCCGAGGTCTCGAAGGACGGCCGAGAGCTCGGCGTCTTCGGTCACTTCCCGGGCCTCGTCGTTCACGAATATCTTCACCGCGCGATAGCCCTCCCAACTCAGCTTGCGGTTTCCTCCAAATAGACCTCGCCCCCTCGCGAGCGAAACTCGTCCGCCTTTTCCTTCATGCCCGCCTGAAGTGCGTCCTCCTCGTCCATGCCGTTTTCCTCGGCGTAGCGGCGCACGTCCTCGGTGATGCGCATGGAGCAGAAACTCGGCCCGCACATGGAGCAGAAGTGGGCAGTTTTGGCGTTTTCCTGCGGAAGGGTTTGGTCGTGAAACTCCCGAGCCCGCTCGGGGTCCAGCGACAAGTTGAACTGGTCCTCCCAACGAAACTCGAAGCGCGCCTTGGACAAGGCGTTGTCC
>CAXGVD010000143.1:0-6438 GCA_964012695.1 uncultured Opitutia bacterium | reverse complement strand
GCCTCCTCCCACGCCCGCAACGGATCCCTTCAACCTGCCGGAACCGCCCCCCCCTCCGCCGCCAGTACCGTTGGAAAGCTTATTCGCTCCGCCGCCTCCCGTTCCTTCCGAACCTGGGAACTCCTCCACGCCGCCACCCCCACCGCCGCCTGGTCCCTTCGATGCCCCGCCTCCGCCGGCCAGCCCATTCAACCCCTGAAAGTACCCAGCCCTTCAAAAGCTTTCGCTTCTATTAAGAAAGGAAGTGTAAGAACCAGACCACGCTCACTCACAAAGCATGGAAACAAAACAGTGACTTCACTCAAAAGCGAAGTGGCAGCCCGGCAGGGATTCGAACCCCGACTAGATGAACCAAAATCATCTGTGCTACCATTACACCACCAGGCTATTCAAAGGATTAAACCTGTCGGAAGACCTCTCACAAGTCAAGGGAGGAACCTCGCCACCCTCCCGCGATGACCGACGAACCGAAACCGCGCTACAAGCGTATCGTCCTCAAAATCAGCGGTGAAATCCTCGGCTGCCGCTCCGAAGGCGAACCCATTCACACCGAATCCCTCGAACGCGTCTGCGCCCAAGTCAAGTCCGTCGCGGACCTCGGGACTGAGGTGGGACTCGTCGTCGGCGGAGGCAACATCTTCCGCGGTCTGCGCGGCTCCAAAAAAGGCATAGACCGTACCACGGGCGACTCTATGGGCATGCTCGCCACCGTCATCAACGGCCTCGCCCTGATGGACAGGCTCGAAAAAATGGGTGCCGTCGTCCGAGTCCAGTCTGCCATTCCCATGGACAAGCTCGCCGAGCCCTACATCCAACGCCGGGCCACCCGCCACCTGGAGCGCGGACGGGTCGTCATCTTCGTGGCGGGCACGGGCAACCCCTACTTCTCCACCGACACCACAGCCGCCCTCCGAGCCAGCGAAATCGGGGCCGACATCATCATGAAGGCGACCAAGGTGGACGGCATTTACGACAAGGACCCCCACGAATTCGACGACGCCGTGAAGTTTGAACGCCTCTCCTACATGGACTGTCTCGAAAAGCGCCTCTCCGTGATGGATTCCACCGCCTTCTCCCTCTGCATGGACAACGGCATGCCCATCCTCGTCTTCGACCTCGGCCAAGAGGATTCCGTAGTCCGAGCCGTCCGGGGGGAGGAAATCGGCACCCTCGTCAACTGAAGGACGCCTTTGAAGTTGCCAGCCCCGCCGCCGACCGACGTAGTAAAACACCTTTCCCACACACGCCACATAGCCCACATCCAAGAAAGGGAGACCCCACTCATGGAAATCGAAGACGTTTTCGAAATCATGCGCGAGGACATGGACAAGTCTGTCGAGCATGTCCTGCACGAGTTTAACACCCTGCACACGGGCAAGGCCAACCCCTCCATGGTGGAGAACGTCACGGTTGACGTTTACGGCACCAACATGAAGCTCCGGGACGTGGCCGCCATCACCACCCCCGACGCCCGCACCATACAAATTCAACCTTGGGACAAGAGTTCCGTTCAGCCCGTCGAGAAAGCCCTCATCGAGGCCAAGCTAGGCATCAACCCCGTGGTCACGGGCGAACTCATACGCCTCCCCATTCCCGAACTCAGCGGCGAACGCCGAGAGGAACTCTGCAAAATGGCCCAGTCAATGGCCGAGCAAGGCCGCATCGGCGTACGCTCCGCCCGCAAAGACGGGCTCGATGCTCTAAAGGCAGAGCAAAAGGACGGCCTCCCCGAGGACGACTTCAAGCGGGCTGAAAAAGAAGTCCAAAAGGAAACGGACGCCGCCGTGGGACGTATCAACGAAGCCCTGGCCTCCAAGGAAAAGGATCTCCGCCAAGTCTGAAGCCGAGCCGCCTCCCTCTCTCCCAGGCTCCGCCCCGCCCTTCCCCGCCCAATTCACCGGGACCTCCATGGACAGCGAGCCTACAAACGCTCCAGGAGCGGAAGCCCGCCCCTCCCGAGTCATAGTCAAGCTCGGTACGGGCGTGCTCGCACCCGACCCGTCATCCATTCGCGCGGACCGCCTCCAAGCCCTCGGCCAAACCGCCCGCGCTCTCCGGGCCGAAGGTACTGAAATCATCCTCGTCAGCTCTGGAGCCGTCGGTCTCGGCATGGGCAAGCTCGGCCTCGTCGAACGGCCCTCCTCTCCCGTCACCCTGCGAGCCTGTGCCGCCATCGGACAAAATCTCCTTATGGACGCCTGGCGGGCGGCCCTAGAACCACTGGGCCTCCTCACCGCCCAAGTCCTCCTAACGAGAGAAGACTTCCGCAGCAGTAAAAGCTCGCAAAACGTCAAGGACACCCTCGACCGCCTCCTCGAACAAGGCGCCGTACCCATCGTCAACGAAAACGACTCCGTCTCCGACGAGGAAATCCGCTTCGGCGACAACGATGTTCTCTCCGCCCTCCTCTCCTCTCTCTGCAAGGCGGACATGCTCGTCATCCTCTCAACCGCGCCTGGCCTCCGGCCCCACCCCGACGCTGGGGAAATCATTCCCTTCATCGCGGAAATCACCCCCAGCATCGAGGCCATGGCGGGCGGTGCCGGCAGTCCCACCTCCGTGGGCGGCATGGTCACGAAAATCGAAGCCGCCAAAATCGCCGTGAAATCGGGCTGCGCCGTCTTCGTCGGAAGCGGAGACGACCCCTCCCGCCTGCCCGCCATCCTTGCCGGCCAAGCCGCGGGCACCTTCTTCGCCCCAACCGGCCTCGGCCTCAACCAACGCAAGAAGTGGCTCGCCTTCTTCCCCGAGCCCACGGGCTCCCTCTTCGTAGACCAAGGCGCCGCAAACGCCATCCTAAACGAGGGGAAAAGCCTGCTCGCCCGAGGCCTCATCGGCTTCGAGGGAGAAATCGCTCGGGCTGATGTCGTTGCAATTCTCGACCCCGCCGGAGAAGTCGTCGCCCGCGGCATCTGCCGATTCAGCTCCCAAGAACTCCTGCAAGTCCAAGGCAAAACCAACGCCGACATCCTCGCCTTCTTCCCCGGACGCTCCCGAGCCGAAATCGTGCACCGAGACCACCTCGCCCCACTCTGCTAGCGCGTTATCTCCAAAACGCGCTTGCGCGCGAGGCGACTTTACCCGATTGGTATCGCCCCGTGTACGACTACGACGATGACGACGAAGACCTCTTCGGACCTCCGCCGACCGCCGCTCCGGCACAGCAGGCCCGCATCGACTTCCGCGCCGAACTGAACGACGACCAATACGCCGCCGTCACCGCTCCGGAGGGCCCCGCCCTCGTCCTCGCCGGAGCCGGTTCGGGTAAAACCCGCACTCTCACCTACCGCGTCGCCTACCTCATAGAGAAAGGCGTCCCCCCGGAGGAAATCCTACTCCTCACCTTTACCAACAAAGCCGCCCGGGAAATGCTGGAGAGGGTGGAGCAACTCACGGGCGTCGGCTCCCACCAATTTTTCGGCGGTACCTTTCACCACGTTGGCGGACAAGTGCTGCGCTCTTTCGGCGACTGCGTGGGCCTGCCCCGCCACTACACCATTCTTGACGACGGAGACTCCGACTCTCTCCTCGGCGAAGTCATTCGCGACTTCGACCCCGACTACCTCAAGAAAAAAGATAATCCCAAACCCAAACCCCTCAAGTCCCTCCTCAGCTACGCCCGCAACATCATGCGCCCCATAGAAGAAATAGCCCGCGGGCGCTACCCCTCCAACAAAGACGTCGTCGAGCACCTCCCCCACTTCGCGGAGGAATACCGCGAAACCAAACTCAAACGCGGTCTCGCCGACTACGACGATCTCCTCGTCCTCTGGCTTCAGGTCATGGAAACCAACGAGGATGCCGCCGCCTACTACCAAAACCGCTTCCGCCACGTCCTCGTTGACGAGTATCAGGACGTGAACGTCCTTCAAGCCCGCATCATCGACTCCATCGCCACCCGCCACCAAGTGATGGCCGTTGGGGACGACGCACAATGCATCTACACTTGGCGCGGGGCCGACCTAGACCAAATTCTCGACTTCCCCGAACGCCACCCCGGCGCCACCATCTACAAAATCGAGACCAACTATCGCTCCTCCCCCGAAATCCTCACCCTCGCCAACGGCATCCTCGACGCCCGCTCCGACGAACGCGCCTACTCCAAAACACTCAAACCCTCCCGCCCCCGCAACCGCAAGCCTGTCTTCGTTCCCGCCCTCGACACCTACCAACAGGCCGACTATGTCCTAGAACGTATCAAACGCCTCCAAGAAGAAGGCGCCCGACCCGACGACATGGCAATCCTCTACCGCTCCCATTTTCACGCCATGGACATCCAGATGGAGCTGTCACGGCGCGGCATCCCCTTCGTCATCACCAGCGGCGTACGCTTCTTCGAACAAGCCCACATCAAAGACCTGGTGGCCCAGCTCCGCTTCCTTTCCAACCCCCGCGACCTCCCCGCCTTCCAGCGCTTCGCCCAACTACTCCCGAAAGTCGGAGAAAAAACCGCCTCCAAACTCCACAAACTCGCCGAAGCCGCCGCCAAGAAGGAAAACCTGCGCGTCGTCAATGCCCTCGCCCATGAAACCGTTTATAAAAAGGTGCCCGCCGACGCCCGCGAGGATTGGGACGCCCTCGTCGAAACCCTCCTCGAAGTAGAAAAGGCCGCCAAGAATTCCCCCCCCGCCAAGGTCGTCGAACTCGCCAAGGACGGCTGGTACTACGACCACCTGGTCAATACCTACGACAACTGGTCCCGCCGCGAAGAAGACCTAGCCAGCCTCGTCGAATTCGCCTCCCGCTACGAAGACCTCTCCGAAATGCTCGCCCAACTCGTCCTACTCAGCTCCGAATCTGGGGACCGCGTGAAAAAACCCGGCGAACGCTGCCTCCGTCTCTCCACCATCCACCAAGCCAAGGGACTGGAGTTTCCCTATGTCTTCGTCATCGGCTTAGCGGACGGCCTCTTCCCTACCCGCCGTGCTATAGACGGAGAAGCCGACATGGAAGAGGAACGCCGCCTATTCTACGTCGCCGCCACCCGAGCGGAAAAGGAACTCTATCTCACCTTCCCCATGCTCTCAAACCAGAAAGGCGCCCCCGTACGCCTCCAGCTCAGCCGCTTCATCAAGGAACTCCCCGAAACCCGCTACGAAGTGGAAAAGCCCACACCCTCCTACCGCTCCCGAGGCGGGGGCTACGGCGGGGGCTTCGGCGGCAAAGGCAAGTACGGGGGAGGACGAACCTGGGGCTCGCGCCGCTACTGAACGCAGACGAAAACTTGCGATTTGGGATTCACCCTGACGAAGCGGGCACGCACTTCAGGGCTCGCCAGGCGAGAAGCGCGCAGTCGTGACGTTCGGGGAAGCGGCTAAGGGCCCGGTAGACGTCTGTCTCGCCAGGGAGGATGTCTTCGGCGCCTTGCAGGAGAGCGCTCTCCACTTTTTCGGCGAGCCGGTGAAGCTCGTCGAGAGTCAGGCCGGTGGCGTGAGTGGTGAGGAGGGAGCCAGAGGCTTGAGAGAGGGCGGAACCTTGTCCCGTGAAGGTGGCTTCGCTCACCTTGCCCACGTCGTCCAACCGCAAGTACACCTTGGCGTCGTTGCCCGTCTTGGAGCTTCGGTAAGACCCCGTCAGGTCGGGATTGGGAAGCTCGCGCTTATTGCGAGGGTGGCGAGCGTGTTCCTCAATGATTTCGCGGTGCGGGTCTTCGTTCATGCAAGCGGGTTGCGTGCAAATTTCGGGCATTCAGAAGCTGTTCTTCCACATCATGGACTCGACGGGATAAGGCGTTCGCTCGTTGTACTTGGCGGAGGACTTGGCGGAGTAATCGACTTCCACTTCGCCGTCCACGTGAAAGTAAATGAGCTGGCCGATTGGCATGCCATGATAAACCCGAACGGGTTGGGCCACCGAGATTTCCAGAGTCCAGTGATTGCAGAAGCCCACGTCTCCCTTGCCTGCGGTCGCGTGGATGTCGATGCCAAGGCGACCCACGCTGGACTTGCCTTCGAGGAAGGGGACGTAGCGGCGGGTCTCGGTGTATTCCTCGGTCACGCCAAGATAGGTCTTGCCAGGGTGGAGGACGATGCCCTCGGAGCCGATTTCAAAACGTTCCACTTGGTTGTGTGCCCGGGCGTCCAGAATATCGGCCAGGTAGCAAGCGAGGTGCTTGCCGAGGCGGACATCATAGCTGTTGGTGCCGAGGCGTTCCCGGTCGTAGGGTTCGATGACGATGTCTCCCGCTTCGATGGCGGCGAGGATGGCGGTGTCGGAGAGAATCATTGCGAAAAACTGAGCCCGCGTTTCTCTCGGAATTAATGAGGAGTTTCAAGTTTCAAGCATTCGGTTTCAATTTGGACCGGGCCGAGCCAGGATAGGGTAAATTTTGGGTTCAAGACATGGGTGACCCATGCAGGGGAGGAGCGGACCGCCCTTCCCGTAGTCCTTGCGAGCCACAAAGAGAATCGGCAATTCGGTCCAAACCGAATGACGCCG